>JBPEWW010000332.1:0-3385 GCA_052032275.1 Alteromonas sp.
GTTTTGCATGGCCGTGCCGAAGGGGTGTTTTTTACGCAAATCGGTTTACATATGGCCTGTGAACAGGCACAGCTTAATTGCGCCAGCCTGATACCTGTCGTCAACTGGAACACCTCATACAACTATCTGGCCCTGAAAAAGCACCCGGGCAATGGGCCGCTGGCCGCCCGGCTGGCCGATGCAGCGGTGCGCTACAAAGCCAGTAAGGCATTCCCGGCACTGGTGGGGCAGACCGTTGAACAGCTTAATCACAGGCAAATTCCGGTGGCGGTGCAGGATGGCGTTATCAGCTTTACCCGTCCGCTGGAACTGGCCGCCGATAACCTGTGGATCATCGCGGCTAACGTGCCGTATTTCAGTGAGCCGGAACAAGGTGCCGACGTGACCGGCTTCGCGGCCGATCTGGTCAAAGCCATTCTCAGTGAGGCAGACGTCACACAACCCATTCTGACTGCGCCCTGGGAGCGGGTGTTGCGAGAATCCGCCCGTCACCCCAACGTGGTGGCGTTCCCGGTTGCGCGCACCCCGGAAAGGGAACACCTGTTCCACTGGATCACTCCCATTACCCGCAACCGGCATAGTCTGTTTGCTACGACAGCGCAGCCGGTGGCGTCGCTGGAACAGTTGCCCGACAATGCGGTGGTGGCGGTGCTGCGTAATGATTTTCGGGGTGAGATTGCCCGCGAGGCAGGCGTGCGCACGCTGGCCTATGACAGTTGGCCAGAGGTGGTCGGCGCTCTGTTACAGGGGGACGCTGACTACCTGTTTGGTTCGCAATTTGCCGTACGCCTGGGGTGCGAACAGCGCAACGCCAGCTGCAATGAGATTACCCAGGTTTACAATTATCAGGCAGTGGAAACCTATGTGGTGCTGTCTAAAGCCGATACCAATCCCATCCTGGCGGAGCGCCTCAAGCGTGCCGCGCAACAGGTAAAATCCTCAGCAGATTTTCAGCGCTGGGCCAGCGCCTGGTCGCAGCAGGTGCGCCAACGACACAATCTAGAGCAACACGTCGACGACGGCGTGGTTAATTTATGGAATAAGGACGAATAATTGAGTCATTTCGAAGGTCTGGCGATGCACGCCGATATCGCCCGTGCCCTGAAAGACAATGGCATACACACATTATCACCGGTACAACAGGCCTCCCTGCCTGCTTCATTAGCGGGGCAGGATGTGATGGCCCAGGCGCAGACGGGCAGTGGTAAAACCCTGGCCTTCGCCATACCCTGTATTCAGGCTGTGGATACCCGTGAACCGCACCCCCAGGCGCTCATCCTGTGTCCTACCCGTGAACTGGCGGAACAGGTGGCTGAGCAGGTCCGTATGGCAGCCCGGTATATCCCTAACCTGAAAGTACTGACCCTGTGCGGAGGTCAGCCGATGGGCCCGCAGATCCAGTCACTCAGGCATGGTGGTCACATTATCGTGGGCACCCCGGGGCGCATCATGGATCACGTTCAGCGTCGCCGGCTTATCCTCAGCTCGCTAAAATGCCGGGTACTGGATGAAGCCGACCGGATGCTGGATATGGGGTTTGAAGACGATCTGGCCGTGATCTTCGGGAAGGTGCCGGAGTCGGTGCAAACCCTCTTGATGTCAGCCACCTATACACCGGCGGTGGCGTCAGTTGCGCACACTTACCTGCACGATGCCGCCCAGGTGGATGTGACATCTGAGCAAAGCCACACCCCGGACATTGAACAGGTTGCCTACGAAACCCTGGACCATACCCGTTTACAGACATTGAAAGCGGTGCTGACCCACTACCAGCCTGCCAGTGCGATCGTGTTTTGCAATACCCGTAAAGATGTGGTGGAAGTGGTTGAGGCGCTGATAAGTGAAGGCTTTAGCGCGGGTGGATTACAGGGCGACATGGAGCAGCAGGCGCGCACGGATGTGCTGATGCGCTTTGCCAGTGATGCGTTAAACGTGCTGGTGGCAACCGATGTGGCGGCGCGCGGACTGGATATTGACGATGTGGCCTGCGTCATCAACTACACCGTCAGTGAAGAGCCTGAAGCCCACGTCCACCGGATTGGCAGAACTGCCCGTGCCGGCAAGCAGGGCATAGCCATTACCCTGCTCACACCACCGGACGTGAGTCACTGGAAAAAAATTACTGCGCTGTTTGCCACCCCCATCCCGGAAAAGGGTGCCCAGGCGTTACGTTTTCATAAGAACCGTATTGTACAACCGGCGTTTAGCTGTGTGGTACTCAATGCGGGTAAGAAACAGAAACTTCGCCCCGGTGATTTGGTCGGCGCGCTGACCAAGGATGCCGATATTCCCGGTGAGGACATCGGCAACATAAAAGTGCAAAGCAGCCAAAGCTATGTGGCGGTTAAGTTACGCAGCGTCAAACGGGCCATGAAGCTGTTCCGGGAAGGTAAAATAAAAGGCAAGCGCGTAAGAGCAAAATGCCTGTAGCAGACCCGGCATGCACATTGCCTGTATGCCGCAGCTATGTTAATTTCATCGGCTAGCGAACCATCTTGAGCCCCTCCCCAGCGGCGCGCGTGCAGCGCGTGATTACCGTTCCTGCATAGCGGACCGTGCGTACCCGGGCGGGGCAAACAAAACCAGTTCAGGAGAACAGAATGTCGGGTGAAGACGCCTTATCGACGTTGCTACACAATCTTATGCCCGTGTTGGATACCGCGACCTATGTATTTGTCACGGTAGCCCCCGCAGACATGCCAGACTGTCGGGCTGACGACATCAAGGGCATGTTCCGCGAACAGGAAGGCACGACCCTGATTGTCCGGCAGGACTACGCCGATAAACACAAGCTGCCTTATGAAGGTACGTTCCGGTGTATTACCTGTGAGGTTCACTCGAGTCTGGAAGCGGTAGGGATGACGGCCGCAATGTCTGCCGTACTGACCCACGAAGGGATCAGCGCGAATGTGGTGGCCGCGTATTATCATGATCATATCTTTGTCCCGGCACACCGGGCAGATGATGCCGTCGCCGCCCTGGCCAGTTTACAGGTTGAGCGCTAACCGGACGTACACTCTTAGTCTGCCACGCAGATTCGGGCTGCGTCGAATCTGTTTGCGGCGCGCGCCGGTATAAAGGGAGTCCGGCGCTGCGTGCGGGTTTGCAAACCACCAGGGCGCGCCCGACACCAGCTTAATCCGTCTTATTTTTTATCAGTCACAGTGAGACACCATGTTTTCTTTTTTTGAACGCCTCACCCAGCCTTTCCCCGATGCCTCGCCCACTCAGCCACCCAGTGGCATGCTGGCGTTTTGCCGGTACTACACGCAGGGCATGTGGAAAGTGATCCTGGTGGTGTCGTTGCTCAGTGCCATTGTGGCGGTACTGGAAGTCGCGTTATTCGGGTTTCTCGGACAACTGGTAGACTGGTTTTCAGAACATG
>JBPEWW010000333.1:0-3467 GCA_052032275.1 Alteromonas sp.
TGCCAATGTCCCTGAGCTGGTGGATCACCTGCATTTGCCAGTGCAAAGCGGCTCTGATCGTATTTTGAACCTGATGAAGCGAGGCCACACGGCGCCTGAGTATAAGTCTACTATTCGCCGCCTGCGCAAGGTGCGGCCCAATATCAGCATGTCCAGTGACTTTATTATTGGCTTTCCGGGTGAAACCGATGCCGACTTCGAAGCGACCATGGACCTGATAAAAGCCATCGATTATGACCTGAGCTTTAGCTTTATTTACAGCGCCCGGCCCGGCACCCCGGCTGCGGACGCGGTAGATGACGTGAGTGAAGACACCAAAAAACAGCGGCTGTACCTGTTACAGCAACGGATAAACCAGCAGGCCCTGCGTATTGCCCGCAATATGGTGGATACGGAACAACGCATTCTGGTTGAAGGTCCCTCAAAGAAAAATCCTATGGAGCTCAGTGGCCGTACTGAGAATAACCGGGTAGTGAACTTTGAGGGCACACCGGACATGATTGGCGAGTTCGTCGATGTGCGCATCACTGATGTATTCAGTAACTCATTACGGGGCGACGTGGTCAGACGTGAAGCGGAAATGGGGTTGCGTGTAGCCGTATCGCCCCAATCTATTACAGCAAAGCATGCCGGTGAGCAGCCTGACGCACTGGGCGTAGGCCAGTTTACACCGACAGCGTAAGACATTTAGCAAAGCGAGGATATCAGCAGCTTGAGTACTTTGGTAAGCAACGAGATTATTTTAGAACCCGAAGATCATAAACGACTGTCCAGCCTGTGTGGGCCGTTCGACGACAACATTAAGCAAATTGAGCGTCGTCTGGGCGTAGAAATCACCTACCGCAACAACGCCTTCAAGGTGTTGGGCGAACCGCTGCAGGCCAGCGGAGCCGGAGAGTTACTCAAGCTGTTGTATATTGAAACGCAGCCCGTTAAAGGGGTGATCCCTGAGTTGCCGCCTGAACAGGTTCACCTGGCCATTCAGGAAGCCCGTTGTCTTGAGCGTGCCGAGGCCGGCGACTACGGCAAAGAAGTGCATATTCGCACTAAGCGCGGTGTGATCAAGCCGCGTAATCCGAATCAGTCTCAGTATGTCGATAACATCCTCAATCATGATATCAGCTTTGGTATTGGTCCGGCGGGTACGGGTAAAACCTACCTGGCCGTGGCCTGTGCCGTCGACGCGCTGGAGCGGCAGGATGTGCGCCGTATCCTGCTGACCCGGCCGGCCGTTGAAGCCGGTGAGAAACTGGGCTTCCTGCCGGGCGATTTGTCACAGAAAGTCGACCCGTACCTGCGGCCATTATACGATGCCCTGTTTGAAATGCTGGGTTTCGAAAAGGTTGAAAAACTGATGGAGCGCAACGTCATTGAAGTTGCTCCACTGGCCTACATGCGGGGCCGGACCCTCAATGATGCATTCATCATTCTGGATGAAAGCCAGAATACCACCACGGAACAGATGAAGATGTTCCTTACCCGGATTGGCTTCAACTCGAAAGCCGTGATTACCGGTGACATTACCCAGGTTGATTTGCCCAGAGGCGTGCGCTCCGGGTTACGTCACAGCATTGATGTGCTGAGTAAGGTAAACGACATTTCGTTTAATTTCTTTAAAGCCGGCGATGTGGTGCGTCACCCTGTGGTGGCCCGGATTGTTCAGGCGTACGAAGATCACGATGCCGAACAGGAACGGACCCGCGCGGCGAAAAAAGCGGCAGCCAAACGTGAAGCACAAGCCAGTGAACCAGCGCCTGACAATAACGACTCCGATGCGCCCCAGGACACCCAGTCGTGACCATAGAGGTTGACTACCAACAGGCATATCCGCACGATGATGATGCCGGTGCCAGCCTGCCGAGCCTCGCCGATATCCAGCGCTGGGTGTCGGCGGTGGCAGCGGCGCAGCAGCTGTCTGACAAAGAACTGACCGTCCGGTTAGTGGATAAACACGAGTCACAAACCCTGAATCACGCCTACCGGGGCAAAGATAAGCCTACCAACGTGTTGTCTTTTCCGTTTGAGTGCCCGCCTGAGGTGCCGATTAACCTGCTGGGCGATTTAGTGGTGTGTGTCCCGGTAATTGTTGACGAAGCACATCAGCAGCAGAAAAACGTAACTCATCATTATGCGCACATGATTGTCCATGGCATGCTGCATTTGCTGGGCTATGATCACCAAAATGACAAAGACGCCGAACAGATGGAAGCGTTGGAAAAACAGATTTTGTCACAATTAGACATTGACGATCCTTACCGGGAACATTAAGTTGAGCCCTGAACCTTTAAAAAAACGGACACTATGAGCGACGACAACCCCCACTCTACCAACGGCTCCCAGGGAAAAAGTTGGTTCGATAAATTAAAACTGTCATTCTCCGGCGAGCCGCAAAGTAAGCAAGACCTGGTAGAGGTTATCAACGAAGCTGAACAGCGCGAGTTAATAGACCCCCAAACACGCGAAATGATCGAAGGCGTCATTGGCGTGAACGACATGCGTGTGCGCGATATCATGATCCCCCGCGCGCAAATGACCACCATTGATATAGAGCAGAAGGTAGAAGAATTTTTGCCGGTCATGCTTGAGTCTGCGCATTCCCGGTTTCCGGTGATCAGTGAAGATAAAGATCATATTGAAGGTATTTTACTGGCCAAGGATCTGCTCAGCTATGCGTTTAATCCAGAGCGGGAATTTCAGCTGCGTGATGTGTTACGTCCGGCAGTCATTGTACCGGAGAGTAAGCGGGTAGATGTGTTGCTGAAAGAATTCCGTCAACAGCGTTATCATATGGCAATTGTGGTTGACGAATACGGTGGCGTATCCGGGCTGGTGACCATCGAAGATATTCTGGAAATTATCGTAGGTGAAATAGAAGACGAGTACGATATTGAGGAAGATGGCACTGACGATATTCGTCCGCTTAATAAATATACCTATTCAGTCAAAGCACTGACTCCGGTGGAGGAGTTTAATACCTTCTTTGAAACCAGCTTCAGCGAAGAAGAAGCTGACACCATCGGTGGCATTGTGCTGAAAGCCTTCGGCCACATGCCCGCCACCAATGACGAAATAACCATTGGTGATATCCAGTTTAAAATTACCCATTCTGATAAACGCCGGCTGGTTCAGCTTAAAGTTTCGGTTCCCGCACTGGAGTAGTCCACGCTGAATTCCCTGGTTGTCTGTCTCCTGCTCATTGTCAGCGGTGCCAGCTTAACGCTGGCATTCTCCCCCTTCTATGCCTGGCCAGTGGCCCTGGTGGCACTGGCCCTGGGCGTGCGTCAGCTCGCCAAACTTCCCGGCAATGGCTTTAAAGCCGGCTGGTTGTTTGGGTTGGGCTGGTTTGGCGCCGGGATCAGCTGGGTTCATGTGAGTATTGCCGACTTCGGCGGATTGCCATTGCTAGCGTCAGTGGCGCTGATGGCAGTATTGTGCGGCTATCTGGCGCTGTATCCGGCGCTGGCGTT
>JBPEWW010000334.1:0-9212 GCA_052032275.1 Alteromonas sp.
TCGTTTCCGGATGCGCCGGCCCGCCCGTCCAGGCCGGAAGCACAAGGCTTACGGCACCTGGCCTTCAGGGTGGCCAGTCTGGATGAGGCCATTGCCCATCTGGCCGGGCACTCGGTGGACTGCGAGCCGGTGCGGGTGGATGAGTACACCGGCAAGCGATTTACTTTTTTTGCTGACCCGGACGGGCTCCCGCTGGAGTTATACGAAACTTAAGTGTCCGGATGGCCGGTCGCAACTAGTGACCGGCCTGCAGCAGGGCCAGTGCACCAAACAGGCCTGAGCGGGTGCCCAGCCCTGGCAGTACTAACACGTCGTCCAGCGCGACACCGGCAGGCAACACGATATAGTCATTCAGCGACTGCCGGGTGTGCTGAATAATTTTTTCCAGTAAGCCCGGTGTTCCCATTACCCCGCCGCCGAACACAATTTTTTGTGCACTCAGCGTCATTAACAGGTTGTGACTAAACTGAGCCACTACCTGCGCGAAACCATCCCAGGCGGGGTGAGTGTCTCCAAAGGTATGGGAAGGCTGGCCCCAGATTTTACCTAACGCCGTCCCCGACACCAGGCCCTCCACACAATTGGTGTGAAACGGACAGGTACCGGTCTGGCCGGCCGGCGGCGTGACCCGCATATGGCCCATTTCCGGGTGTACCAGACCCTGCACCGGCGCGCCATTGACCACCAGGCCACCGCCTACACCGGTACCAATCGTTACATACACCGCGACCTGCACCTGCTGTGCGGCCCCCCAGCGGTATTCTGCCAGCGCCGCGGCGTTAACATCTGTGTCAATCACAACCTCACAGTGCAGGGCCCTGGCAAAATAGGCCGTTAATGGGGTGTTGCTCCAGTGCGGCTTCGGCGTTGTGGTGATACTGCCAAACTGTGGCGATGCCGGGTTAAGATCGAGCGGCCCGAAGCTGGCAATCCCCATTCTGGTGAAGGAGTAACCCGCCGCCTGCTGCTGTCTGAAAAAGCTGACACACGCAGACAGGGTGTCCTGTGGGGTGGTGGTGGGAATGCGCTGCTCAGCAACGATAGTGCGGTCTTTGGTGACAATGGCACAGTTAAATTTGGTGCCACCGGCCTCAATGACCGCAAAATACGGGTTTTCAGCTGCCATATTCTGACGCCTCAATTTCAGTTAACCGGGTTTCGGTTGGGTTGCGCAGGAAGTTGTACACCAGCCCCACAAACAGAATGGCTGCAAAGACGGTAGCGACAATGAAGCCATACTTCGCATCCCCGCCCATACTGTCACTGACCACGCCCATAATAAACGGCCCTGACGCCGCCCCTGCGGCTGTGAAAAAGAGGATCACCCCAGCCACACTGCCATGCTGATGTCGCGGGAAACAGCTGATCCCTTTGGAGTTGAATGTGGGGTAAATCACCGACATAAAAATGCCGCTTAAAGGGAACAGATATAAGGCCACCTGCTTACCGCCGGCCAGGCCCAGTGCAAAGCACACCACAATGGCACCACTGAACAGCATTAAAACCAGCGCCCAGTTAAAATGCGCCATCATCCAGATCCCGACAAAGCGACCTGCCGCCCGTAAAATAAAAAAGGCGGTCACCGAGTAGATAGCCAGTGTCTGCGCCATGCCCTCTGAGTAACAGTCATAGGTTGCCCGTAATGTGGTCGCGTCACAAACCAGGTAGCTGGGCATCCACACATAGATTGCGCTTTCGGCCGCCACGTACAGAAAGGCACCCACCGAAAACCCCAGCGCGTACGGGTTTTTTATCAGAGACAGACTTTTTACCAATGACACTTTGTCGACGTCATGCTGATGGCCTCGTACATAGCTGGGGTAGCGCACTGACAGTGCCACCACAATCAATAACGTACAAACACCACCGGCTATCACATACAGCCACTGCCACGCCACGCCCTGATGGATCAGGTAGGCGACTATCAATGGCCCGATAATGGCGCCCACACCAAAAAACGCCTCCGCGCCGTTCATGGTTGAGGTGTGCTGACGGGTAGAGCTGGAAATATCGCCAATTAGCGCCAGCGCCCCGGTTTTAAAGACCCCTACGGCTATTCCCGACAGGGTCATCAGGCTTACAATAAACACGAAGTCGTTGGCAATGAGGAAGCTGTAACAGGCAATACCAAACACCGCAAGACCAATAATGATAGTCGGTTTACGGCCGAGTTTGTCAGCCAGAAAGCCCAGTAACAGCCCCGACATGGCAATTCCCAGCATGGGCAGTGAATGCATCAGACTCGCCTGAGCATTAGAGACTGAAAATGCGACTTTCACTTCTTTTATGATTTCGCCCACCGAGTCAGAGGTCATGGCGAACATCATAAACATCAGGTATGTCAGCCAGCGAATTAACTGACTGTTTGACTGGGTATTACTCATGCTTGTGTCCTGTCCAGATAAGCAAAGGTGAGCCGCCCGTTACCACAAACCTGCACGGCGCACTGCCAATACTTTTACATAACATTAACAATAATATCTGTCCCGTCCACGCCTTTGCGCACTAACTTGCGCGTACTACCGGGCGTGTAAAGCAGCTATTATGCAGTCTAAGCGATTTTCAGAGAATTTATTTGAAATTGCGTCTTAATCGTTTAAGATAAAAAAATTAACAGAATTAAAATATTGTGTAAACCAGTTTTAGCCACTTTTTGTTAACAATTGCACCATCGCATTTTTACTCAGCCGGTAAGGGAGCCCATAATGAACTACTCTGCTGACAGTCAGCGTTGTCTGGAACGTATTTTAAGCAAGCTGGATCTGAACGGGTTAACCAAACAGGATGCCAGCCTGTTCACGCAGCGGCTACGCAGTCATTTTCCGGCTCTGTTTCAGCTTTATACATCTATATACGGCCACCAGTATGACTGTCACTGGCACCTTCACCATTTGGTCGAAGTATTAATGCAGGGCGTTCAGGCCCGCAAACCAGCGTTAAAAAAGCTGGACCTTCAGCGTGAGAAAGACAGCACCTGGTATCGGCGAGAGGACCAGGTGGGCATGGCCTGTTATGTGGATCTTATGGGCCCAACCCTGCAGGATCTTAAAGATAAAATTCCCTACTACCGCGAACTGGGGATCACTTACCTGCACCTGATGCCCTTGTACGATGCTCCTGCCGGAGACAGTGACGGTGGCTACGCCGTCTCCAGCTACCGTAAAGTGAATGCCAGACTCGGCAGTATGACTGACCTGCGGGAACTGGCGGGGGCGCTGCAGGATGCGGGCATTAACCTGGTCCTGGATTTTGTGTTTAATCATACCTCCGATGAACACCCGTGGGCGAAAGCGGCACTGGCCGGGGACCATGAGTATCAGAACTTTTACTATACCTTTGAAGACCGCACGTTACCCGACCAGTATGAGCAGAATTTGCGGGAAATTTTTCCGCAGGTGCGCCGTGGCAGCTTTACCTATAATGACACGATGCAAAAGTGGGTATGGACCACCTTCAATAGCTTTCAGTGGGACCTGAACTATGCTAACCCGGCGGTCTTTAACGCAATTACCGCAGAAATGCTGTTTCTGGCCAATGTCGGCAGCGCGGCCCTGCGACTGGACGCACTGGCATTTATCTGGAAGGAAATGGGCACCAACTGCGAAAATCAGCCCAAGGCCCATACCCTGATCCAGGCATTCAATCGCTGCCTGCAAATAGTGGCGCCCGCCGTGGTGTTTAAGTCTGAAGCCATTGTGCACCCGGACGAAGTGGTGAAATACATCCGCAAAGACGAGTGTCAGTTGTCGTATAACCCGTTGTTGATGGCACTGTTGTGGAACAGTCTGGCTACCCGCAAAACCCGCTTACTCACCCGCTCGATGCAAAAAAGCTTTGCCATTCCCAGTGACTGTACCTGGGTGAATTATGTGCGGTGTCATGACGACATTGGCTGGACGTTTGATGATGCGGTCGCCCAGGACCTTGGCATTAACCCCTACGATCACCGCTACTTTCTGAACCAGTTTTACACCGGCCGATTCGAAGGCTCCTTCGCCAACGGCGTGCCATTTGCGGAAAACCCGTCAAACGGAGATTGCCGGGTTTGTGGCTCACTGGCTTCGCTGTGTGGCCTGGAAGATGCGCTGGCCAATGATGATCATCATGCCGTCGAGGAAGCCGTCAGCCGCATGCTGTTGCTGTATGGTATTACCTTCAGTATCGGCGGGATCCCGCTCATTTACTCCAGTGATGAATTAGGGTTACTGAACGACTACAGCTACCGTGAAGACGCCCACAAATGCCATGATGACCGCTGGGTAAACCGCATTGCGGTGACGGATGCGCACGTTGATCTGGTAATGAACGCCCGCCCTGCTTCACTATCATTACAGCAAGATACCCAGCTACGGGTGTTTAAGGGCCTTAAAGCCATGTTAGACGTGCGTCGTCAGCATCGGGTTTTCGGCGCTGCCGCAACCCACATCCTCGAGACCGGCAATATGCATTGTTTTGCCTTTGTCAGGCACCACAATGACGGGGACAAGTTGCTGGTGATCGCCAATTTCAGTGAGTCGGTGCAACAGCTCAACGGGGAGATCCTGAATGCGCTGGGCCACCAGCCTTGCCAGGACCTGCTGTCTGATGCTCGCCTGCAAGGCAATGAACCCCAGCTTACGCTGATGCCCTATCAGCAGTGCTGGTGGCAGGCTTAACAGGTTTTCTACAGGTGCTGCCACTGGATTGGGTGTCCCGGCAGCGCCTTTATTACTCACTCCTCGCAGCCGGTTACTCCAGCAAATTCATACTTTGTTATGAGGGCATAAAAAAACGCCCTATCTATAATCCAGAAACGTGCCAGCAGCTTATCCATTACACCACTCGCCTTTTTAGCGCATAAGCGTGAGGTTGCAGGATGCACTTACCAGTCACTCTCAAGGATTATTTATGACGGCGAAGCCTGATTTAGAATATCTCTGTCCTCACTGCGGCCATATCAACACCATTGCCGACCATGTGGTCCGTGACACGTACAAAGAACAGTATACTGCCTGTGCTCACTGCCGGCGGCAGCTGGAAATTGTGCCGGCCTGTGGCATTGGCGAAACGATTAACCTGGTGGTGTCTGTAGCGGCGCAGGACACGCCGCCACGCTAAGGGTTACGGCCTGGAGAAGAACTCCCGACGCAGATCTTTGTCGGCCAAAAATTTGCCGCCCAGTGCCGACGTACGGGTGTACGAACTGGTGTCGCGGATCCCGCGAGCTTTAACGCAATAATGGGTGGCATTGATGGACACCGCCACATCCTCTGTTCCGGCCAGCGTTTGCAGCGCAACCAGCACCTGTTGGGTCAGTCGCTCCTGCACCTGCGGGCGCTGCGCGAAAAATCCCACCAGGCGGTTGAGTTTAGACAGACCAATGACCGTATCTTTAGGGATGTAGGCAATATCGGCCACCCCGTCAATGGTGACAAAATGGTGCTCACAGGTAGAGGTCAGACTGATATCCGACACCTGTACCGGCTCCAGGATCTGCATTTTGTTTTCGATTTGGGTGATCTTCGGGAATCGCTTGTAATCCAGCCCGCCAAAAAGCTCATTCACATACATTTTGGCTATCCGGTCGGGTGTATCCGCTAAGCTGTCGTCGTTCAGGTCCAGCCCCAGGGTGTTCATCACATCCTGCATGGCCACCGCAATACGCTTGCGCTTTTGGTCATCCGACAAGCCGGTCTCCACCATCGGTGTTTCCAGACCTCTGGCAACCAACGCGTCACGAACCATACGGGCTTCCGGGGAAATAGATGGGTCCAGTGCGTCACGCACCACTACCGCTTCATTTGCTAACATTGACCACTTCCGTCTCAACTACTTAATTCCAGCCAATACGTGTTTAACCGAGAGGCAGGATTACTTATGATAACTATATGACATAATCTTAATAATGCACATTCGAACTCATTATAAGTAATGCGCGTAACAGCAGATTATTACCGACAGGAGCATCCGCTTGACCCACCCCGTTTTAATTACCGGAGCCAGCCAGCGCCTTGGTCTGGCTATTGCCAACGACCTACTCTCGCAATCGGTCCCCGTCATTATCACCTATCGAACACCAAAGCCAGCCGTTACCCAGCTTGAAGCGGACGGGGCGTCCACAATTCAGGCGGATTTTAGCACTGCGCAGGGTATTGATCGAGCAATCGATGCAATTCAGGCAGCCACTTCAGGTTTACGGGCCATTATTCATAATGCGTCTGACTGGGAACCTGAGTCAGACCACAGCGATTACCAGTCGCTGATTGAATCAATGATGCAGGTGCATGCCGTGGCCCCCTACCGGCTTAACCTGGCGCTAAAATCCTTGTTAAAAAATCAGGGGAGCAGGACCGACATCATTCATATGACTGATTATGTGCAAATAACCGGCAGCCAGAAACACATTGCCTATTCGGCCAGTAAAGCCGCCCTGCATAATTTAACCCTGTCTTTCGCGAAGATGCTGGCGCCAGCGGTAAAGGTGAACAGTATCGCTCCTGCCCTGTTGATGTTTAATGAGGATGACAGCGAAGCCTACAAGGCAAAGGCGCGAAAAAAATCTTTACTGGAAACCGTGCCTGGCGCGCAGGAAGCGGTTAAAGCCGTCAATTATCTGCTAAGCAGCGATTACATGACCGGCCAGACGCTGCATCTGGATGGGGGCAGATTACTGAAATAAAGCGGTTTTGCATGCACATTCGGCAAGAATTGGTTTGGTAGTGCAATTGATGCTCGCTATACTTTGCGCCATTGCCGTTTAGCGAGATTTTTCATGCAAACAAACCGAATGCTGTTACCTGAATGGGTCCCCGTGGATGCGGTCTTACTGGCCTGGCCCCACGCCGGCACCGACTGGGCTCCCTGGCTGGAGCAGGCGCGCACCACCTACCTTAACCTGATCGCCGCCATTAACCGCTACCATGCCGGGGTGATCATATTATGCGCCCCCGAAGATGCTGAACAATTACAGCAGCGGTTGCCTGCGTCGGCCAGTGTGTTGATTGTACCGGCGCAGTATAATGACACCTGGATCCGGGATTACGGTTTTTTGTCCTGTGGCAGCCTGATGTCAGATGACACCACCTGCACGCCGGTTGAGTTCAGCTTCAATGGCTGGGGCCAGAAGTTCTGCGCGGACGACGACAATCAGGTCAATCAGAAGTACCTGGCCGGGATGTGCAAATCCTTGCTGCGGTCGAGCCCGGTGGTCGCCGAAGGGGGCGCCCTGGAAATGGATGATCATGGTCGTCTGCTGACCACCGCGCAGTGCCTGCTGAACCCTAAGCGCAACGGGTCCATGTCCCTCGATGACTACCGCGACACCTTTACCGAAATGCTCGGGTGCCGGGAAGTCATTGTGCTGGAAAACGGTCACCTGGAAGGTGACGACACCGACGGGCATATCGACACCCTGGTCAGGTTTACGCCTGACCACGGCTTAGTCATTCAGGCCGCCGATAACCGCCCGGATGACAGCCATTACGCTGGCTTGCGCGCGTTGTGCGAAGAGTGTGCACAGCATTTACCGGAGCACCACCAGTATCGTCTGCCCTTACCCGATATGCGCAACGCTGAGGGCGAGCGGCTACCTGCGTCGTATGCCAACTTCCTGATTTGCAACCGCGCCATTTTGTTGCCCGTGTACGGCCAGCCGGAAGATCAGCAGGCCATAGAAATTTTAAAGAACGCTTACCCCAATTACGTTGTCGAACCTGTCGATTGCGCGGTACTGGTCCAGCAGTTTGGCAGTTTGCACTGCATTTCCATGCAGGTACCCGGCAATACCTTAAAAGATGACGTTTTACATACACTGAAAAAAGGAGTGTCTATCTATGCAACCAACCTCGCTTAAGGTGGGTGTGGTGCAACAGGCTGTTGCAGACAACGACAAAGCCACGAACTGGCAAAACAGCGCTGAGCAAATTGCCAGCCTGGCCGCTGACGGCTGTGAATGTATTTTGCTGCAGGAATTGCACAGCACACTGTATTTTTGTCAGCAGGAAGACACCGATGCGTTTGACCTAGCCGAGCCAATTCCCGGTCCGGCCACAGAGTTTTTCGGTGAACTGGCTGCGAAACACAATATTGTGCTGGTCACCTCGTTGTTCGAAAAGCGGGGCTCTGGGTTATATCACAATACCGCCGTGGTCTTCGACCGCAGCAAAGAGATCGCTGGTAAGTATCGTAAGATGCACATTCCGGATGATCCCGGCTTCTATGAAAAATTTTATTTTACCCCCGGGGACATGGGCTTCACGCCAATTCAGACCAGTGTCGGCAAGCTGGGGGTACTGGTGTGCTGGGACCAATGGTATCCCGAAGCCGCCCGTCTGATGGCCATGGCCGGGGCCGATTTACTGTTTTACCCCACGGCTATCGGCTGGGACATGCGCGATGACGAGGACGAGCGGGCGCGTCAGTTCGGTGCCTGGCAGACTATCCAGCGCGCCCATGCGGTAGCCAACTCGGTGCCGGTGATCGTGGCTAACCGCACCGGCTTCGAAGCCTCGCCGGTTGACGGCGACCCGGGTATTCAGTTCTGGGGACAGAGCTTTATTACCGGCCCTCAGGGGGAGATCCTGGCGCAGGCAGACAGCGACCAGGCACAAACGCTGGCGGTTGAGCTGGATATGTCCAGAACCGAGTCGGTGAAGCGTATCTGGCCCTATTTCCGGGACCGCCGCATTGACGCCTACGACGAACTGACCAAACGCTGGCGCGACTAACATACCCGCCCCGGTTATCCGGGGCGTGTTTTTATCCGGTCGCCGGTCAGGGTTTGGCCGGCGCGTCTTTGAGGATATTGATAATAGCCTGATTGCCGTTGACCTCAGCGAGGTCAATCAGATAACTTTTTTGCAGCTCATCTAATACCTGGTCGGTCAGTAACTGCTTCACCCGGTTTTCCTCACCGTTGGCAATCGCCGTTTTGATGGCTTCCATATTGGCTATTTCATGTTGCATTGACATTGGTAACCCTCCTGCGCTGAATGTGTTGTGTTCCTTACATCTGGCGGCCGGCACACGCATCTGGCCGCCAGGATTGCTGTTGCTTTCTACATACTTTGTCTAATTGAAGGATCACGTAACCCTGTTATACCTACTATCAGAGAAATAACCGGATGTAGTAATGTGATCACGCCTTTATTCCCTGAATCAGAAAATGCCCGCCTGGAAACGCTGCGCGCTCTAAGGATCCTCGACACCGCCCCGGAAGAGCGCTTCGACCGGAT
>JBPEWW010000335.1:0-7095 GCA_052032275.1 Alteromonas sp.
CCGGTGTTGTTAATTGATGAAATTGACAAGGCGGATATCGAGTTTCCCAACGATTTGTTGCTTGAGCTGGATAAAATGGAGTTCTTTGTTTATGAAACTCAGCAACGGGTGGTCGCCCAACAGCGTCCTATCGTGATCATTACCTCCAACAACGAAAAAGAACTGCCCGATGCGTTTCTGCGCCGCTGCTTCTTTCACTACATTTCTTTTCCGACGCCAGAGGAAATGCAGGAGATTGTTAATGTCCACTTTCCGGACCTTAAAAAACACCTGCTCGATGCAGCCATGTCGGCGTTTTTTGAGTTACGGGAGGTACCGGGCCTTAAAAAGAAACCGTCAACGTCAGAGCTTATTGACTGGCTGAAACTGCTGGTAGCCGAAGATATTCCGCCTGAAGCTTTACACAGTAAAGATGGCAAGCAAACCATACCGCCGCTGCATGGTGCATTGCTTAAAAACGAGCAGGATATTCACCTGTTTGAAAAACTGGTCTTTATGGCGCGCCGCTAATGTTAGTTGCGTTTTTCTTTACCCTGCGTAAATACCGAATTAAGACCAGTTTACGGGAGTTGCTGGATTTGCTTAACGCCATGAAGCACCACGTGGTGTGGGCAGACACCGAGGCGTTTTACTATCTGAGCAGAACCATACTGGTAAAAGATGAAAGCCAGTTCGACAAATTCGATCGGGCATTTGCGGAGTACTTCGAAGGGGTAGAGTCCATTGACCTGTTTGGCAAGGATATTCCGGAAGACTGGCTGAAAAAACAACTGGAACGCACTCTCACGGCCGAAGAAAAAGCGCAGTTGCAGTCAATGGGAGGGCTGGAAAAGTTAATGGACACGCTGCGTAAGCGACTTGAAGAGCAGCAGAAACGGCATCAGGGCGGTAATAAATGGATTGGTACCGGCGGCACCTCCCCCTTTGGTGCTTACGGCGACAACCCTGAAGGTGTGCGGATCGGTCAGGATGGAAACCGGCGTTTTTCAGCGGTGAAAGTCTGGGATAAACGGGAATTTAAAAATTTATCCAGTGATGTCGAGCTGGGCACCCGCAACATCAAAATGGCGCTTCGCAAACTGCGCAAATTTGCCCGTACTGGCGCCAGCGAAGAGCTCGACATTACGACCACCATCGGCGAAACAGCCAGAAAAGGCGGCATGCTGGATATTCATATGACCCCGGAGCGGCACAATGCTGTGAAGGTACTGATGTTCTTTGATGTGGGCGGGTCAATGGATCCCTATGTCAAAACTACCCAGGAACTTTTTTCTGCGGTGCACTCGGAATTTAAATACCTCGAGTATTTTTATTTTCACAACTGTGTGTACGAGGAAGTCTGGCAGGATAATCAGCGCCGGGACCGTGAGCGGGTGCCGGTGTGGGACATCATTCACCGCTACGGATCTGACTACAAACTGATATTTGTGGGCGACGCCACCATGGGGCCCTACGAAATTACCTATCCGGGGGGAAGTGTTGAACACTGGAACAAGGAACCAGGCAGCGCCTGGCTGCAACGGCTGACCCAGCATTTTAGCAAAGCGATTTGGTTAAACCCCCAGCCACAGCAATACTGGCCTTATTATGCGTCTGTCAGCGTGATCAATGACCTGATGAACGAGCGCATGTTTCCGCTTACGCTGGACGGGTTAAGCGAAGGGATCCAGGCGT
The DNA here is from genome assembly GCA_052032275.1 of Alteromonas sp. Classification (GTDB taxonomy): domain Bacteria; phylum Pseudomonadota; class Gammaproteobacteria; order Enterobacterales; family Alteromonadaceae; genus Alteromonas. Next base: position 1,675 of record JBPEWW010000335.1, read on the forward strand.
TAAGTCAGTCAGCGGGTAAACGGTAATGAAGCATCACCTGTTACATGTCCTGTCGCACTGGGCGCCGTTAAAAGACACCCATCGCTGGCTGCTGGCCACGATTGTGGGGACCCAGGGGTCCAGTTACCGTAAATCCGGGGCGATGATGTTATTCAGTGATCAGGGTGAGCAACTGGGCGTGGTGAGTGGCGGGTGTCTGGAGAGTGATATCCTGCATCAGGCCAGACGCTGCTGGGAAACAGGGCACGCCAGAACGGTCACCTACGATATGCAGGAAGAGGGCGATATCGCGTGGCGACTGGGCATTGGCTGTGGTGGCGAAGTCACGCTGTTGCTGCAACCGGTGGCACGCACTAATCAGTATCTGCATCTTGAGAAAGTGTTGCATGCTCTAGCGCAGGGGCAGTGCGTGCATTATGGGCAGGCGCTGGACTCCCCGGCCGCCAAGGCAATGGTGTTCGACTCGGCGCCCGCTGATAAAAACAACGGGAACTGGTTTTGTCAGACGATCACGCCGCCCCCCGCGCTAGTGATCCTGGGCGGCGGCGTCGATGCACAGCCGGTGGCCCGGATTGCCAGCACACTGGGGTGGCGGGTCACGGTCAATGATACCCGGGCCCGGTACGCCCGGGCCGGTGATTTCCCGGATGTCCAGCGGGTGGCTGACTATGCACCGGAAGCCCTGGCAGAAGCGGGCTGGTTTACTGCGGCAGAGGCCATCATCGTGATGCATCATCAACTTGATATGGATGCCAGCGCACTGGCTGTGATTGCCCGTGCGAAGCCCGCAGCCCTGCGTTATTTGGCACTGCTGGGGCCGGTGCACCGGTGCGAGCGGGTACTGGCAGCGGCGGCCTTGGCCGAAACAGATCTGCCAGTGCCGTTACAGGCCCCTGCGGGCCTTGCCCTGGGCGGGGAACTACCGGAATCTATTGCCTTGTCGATGATTGCACAGGCCCATGCTGTGCTACACAATCAGAGTGGCGCACCGCTCAAGGGGAAACCGTGTCGTTACGTCTAGCCACCCTGGTGTTAGCGGGAGGGCAAAGTGCACGCTATGGCGGCAATAAGCTGTTAAGCCCGCACCCGGCAGGCAAAAGCTTATTAGGTTCTGTGGTGGCGGCCTGCACGCCGCTGTCTTGTATTCCGGTAACAGTGGTTACTGGCGCCTGGCATGCAGACATTGCACAGGCGTTCGCCAATACCGGTCTCAATCTGGTAGAAAATAATGACTGGGCACAGGGCATGGGCTCATCTCTGGCTTTGGGTGCCACCACCTGTATCACCCGGTTTCAGCCGTCGCACCTGTTAGTTGTACTGGGCGATCTGGCAGCCATCAGCCAACAATCGCTGGGCCGGCTTACCGAGGCCAGCCAGTTATCGCCGCAGTCGCTGATTGTGAGCGCGTGGGGGAGTCACCAGGGCGTACCGGCCATATTTCCGCAAAGCTGGTTTTCCACACTGACCCAACTGACCGGTGATGCGGGCGCGAGAACCGCCATCAGGCAGGCATTAAGCCATTCACCCGACTCTGTGATAAGCGTGACCCACCCAGAAGCGGCCCGGGACATTGATCATCCGGCTGACTGGCCGCAACGCTGACCCTTGCAAAAGAGCCATCCGTACCTACGTTAATCAAATAGCAGATAAACGGTGTGGGTGTGTGCAAACGAGTCTTGATCATAATTTAAAACAAGCCATTTGGGTGAGCGTCTGTGCGGTTACCGTATTATGGGTGATCCAGTCGGCCGGGGTACTTTTTCAGTTGCCATTGAATGCGCTGGGTGTACTGCCTCTGCATGCAGAGCGCCTGTACGGCATTGTGACCGCCCCATTAGTGCATGGCTCCTATGAGCACTTATTTAACAATACACTGCCTTTAATTGTGCTGGGCAGTGCCCTGGGCTACGGTTACCCCCGTACCCGGTGGGCAGTACTGATAACCGTATGGATAAGTTCGGGCGTGGGCGTATGGCTGTTGGGCCGGGAGGCGGTTCACCTTGGCGCCAGCGGCATAAGCCACGGCCTGTTTTTCTTTCTGTTTACCGTATCGGTAATCCGCCGCGACGCCCGGTCTGTAGCGCTTATGATGATCGCGTTTTTTCTTTACGGCGGCATGGTAATGAGTATTTTCCCCCGGGATCCGGGCATTTCCTATGAGGCGCATTTTTTTGGTGCGGTCGGGGGCGTGATAGCGGCTATCTGGGGCTGGAAAAAAGATCCAAAACCCGTGCGTAAACGCTACGCCTGGGAAGGTAAAGACGAGCTGGACGATCCGCTAATCGGTGACTTATGGAAACAGGAGCGCCCGCCTTCAGACGATCACAGCAACTACAAATAAAAGTAATCCTTGATCCCGGCCAGCGCGTTAGCCGTGGCCAGTGAAGCCAGTATAAGCCCCATCACCCGGCTGATAACACTGGCGCCGGTTTTACCGATGACACGGATGATCAGCGTTGCGGCCAGCAACAGAATAAGGGTAATCAGTAGTACACTGAGCATAACCAGGGCGGTCTGGGTTTGTTCCCATAAAGTGTAGACATTGTTCTTGGTCAGCATCACAGCGGCCAGCATGGCCCCTGGACTGGCGATAGACGGAACGGCCACCGGGAATATAGCGGTTTCGTGGACCCCCCCGGCCAGTTTAATTTCGTGCTCTGGTTTCCCTTCCCCAAATATCATGCTCAGAGCAAACAGAAACAGGACAATGCCGCCGGCTATCTGAAACGCTGGTAACGGGATCTGCATCGCATTCAGGATCACCTCACCGGCAATCACAAAAAACAACAATATCAGCGTCGCCACCAGTACGGCAATCAGTGCCACTTTGCGGCGTGCGGAGGCCGTCTGCTGATCAGTGGCGGCAATAAACACGGGCAGAGTGCCTATGGGGTCAATGACCGCAAAAAAATAAATAAAAACCGGTAACAATTCAATCATAGCTGGGTTGGTCTCCGGTCAGATAGGGTGATGATATCGCTGAATATACCATAGCCTGGCGCCCAGCATCACGGCCGCGCTGCTCAGCCCGACAATGATACCAATCCAGAAACCGGCGGCTGCCATAGGTTCATAAGTTAACCAGTCGGTACGGCCCAGAATTACGCCACACGGTAGTCCAATCAGCCAGTAGGCAATAAACGTAATCACAAACATGGCCGTGGTATCTTTGTAACCACGCAGCGCGTTGGCAGAAATGACCTGAATGGCGTCGGAAAACTGAAACAACGCGGCATAAATTAACAACGAATTGGCCAGCGCGTACACGGCTTCGTCGGTGGTATACAGCCGGGTAATTAGCCCTTTGGCCAGCAGCGTAAATGAGGCGGTGGCAATGGCCACCATTAGGCCCATGGTCATGGCGCTTTTGACCACGACCCGGGATTGCCGGTGTTGGTTCTGACCCACCCGATAGCCCACACGAATGGCCACGGCCATCCCCATACTTAGCGGGAACATAAACATTAACGCAGAAAAATTGAGGGCTATCTGGTGCGCGGCTACGGTATTTGCGCCAAATGGCGCAAGTAACAGCGCCACCACCGCAAATAACGTGACTTCGAACAGCAGCGTCATGGCAATCGGAAAGCCCAGCCTGAAAGTACGCAACATAGAGTTCAGCGACGGGCGATACCAGTGCAGAAATAATTCGTAGCGGGCAAGAGCAGGAGCGTAGCGGGCGTATAAAAAGGTCGCCAGCAGCATGACATAAAACACGATAGCAGTGGCAATGCCGCAACCCGCCCCGCCAAACGCGGGTATAGGCCCTGCGCCGTAGATAAACAGATAATTGCCCAGGATATTAAAACCTAGTCCAATCACTGTAATTATCATGGTGGGCTTGGTTTTACCCAGTCCCTCACAATAGTTTCGCAACCACTGGTACAAGGCAAAGCCTGGCATGGCTAACACCACGTACTGTACGTAATCCACGGTGATACGATATAGCCCGTCCTCCATGGGAAACAGCGCCACCAGCTGGTCGGTGAAGGGGTAGATCATGAGCATGAACAGGCTGACTACCAACAGCACATAGCCAGCCTGTTGTGTGGCATCGGCAACATTACTGATGTCCCGGCTACCGTGCAGCCGTGAGATAATGGGCGGTAACGCCAGCGCAATGCCCTGCAGGAAACACAGTAATGGGATGGTCAGGCTGAACCCCAGCGCCACCGCCGCCATATCCAGCGCACCGTACCGCCCCGCCATGATTGTGTCGCTTACTCCCATCAGCATCTGTGTGATCTGGGCAATCAGCAGGGGCCAGGTGAGCGAGACCAGCCGCCGGCTTTCCAGCGCGAAGCGTGGCGACAGCCAGCGACTCATGCTGTGCCCTCAGTGCTAAGCCGGGTATCAAACGGTAACACCGACACGGTGGAGCCTGATGCCAGGGTCGCGACATCGGCATCAAGCAGCAGATAGCAGTTAGCCTGGGTGACGCTGGACATAACCCCGGAGCTCTGGCGAGGCAGCGGCGACACCTGCCATCCGTCTGGACTCAGTTGCATGACAGCACGCTGAAATTCACTGCGCCCTGCACGACGTGTAATACCTGTTGTCAGTGTGGCAGACAGCGCCAACGGGCGGGTCGGTGATGCCAGTCCCTGATAGCGTTCAATCACCGGTTGCACCAGCATTTGGGTGGTGACGTAGGCGGATACCGGGTTGCCGGGCACACCACAGAAACAGGTGCTGCCTATCCTGCCAAAGGCGAACGGTTTGCCGGGCTTGATGGCGACTTTCCAGAAGTTCACGTCACCCAGGCTCGCCAGTACGTCTTTAACGTAATCGGCATCACCTACTGACACACCACCACTGCTAATAAGCAGATCCACTTCATTACTGGCCTGCTGCATCACTTTGGTCAGTGCTACCCGGTTGTCGGGGATAATGCCGTAGTCGGTGACAGCAACGGCCAGCGAGGCCAGTAGCGCTTTTACCCCCGTACGGTTCGACTCATAGATCTGGCCGGGCTTAAGTGGTGTGCCAGGCTGCTGCAATTCATCACCGGTGGCCATGAGGCCAACCCGAAGCCGCCGGTACACTGTCACGTTTTCAAGGCCCAGTGAGGCCAGTAGCATCAGGTGGGCGGCAGTTAACCGGGTTCCCGTGCTGATGACGGTGTCGCCGCGGGCGATATCCCCACCCTGTGCGCGAATATTCGCAAACCGTCGGCTGGGTACGCTGATAATAATACGCTCACCAGTGCGCTCAACGTTCTCCTGCATCACCACGGTATCAGCGCCGGCAGGTAAGGGGGCGCCGGTCATAATTCGCGCTGCCGTACCGGCAGTAAGCGCAGGTATCTGGCTGTCACCGGCAAACACCGTCTGGCTGACGGTGATAGGCGTGTTCAGCTTCGCATCCGTTGCCCGCAGCGCATACCCATCCATGGCAGAGTTATCCCAGGGGGGGACATCT
>JBPEWW010000336.1:0-2823 GCA_052032275.1 Alteromonas sp.
GTATCATCGGTTGTGGGCTTTTTAAATGGCGAGCGGCGCAGGGCAGGCTGGGCTGGTGTGCTACCGTGGACCGACTCCATGCCCTGTACCGTCACATAGACTGCCTTGTCGGCTGGCGTGCCCGTGGGCGCCAGAATACCGCTGAGGGTAAAGGGGTGAGACTCGTGGTGCTGAAAGCTGACGTCACCGAGCCCGTGTGACACGATAAGCTTATCGCCTACCTGATAGTTCAGCTGCCGCGCCACTTCGGCGCCCGCTACCGCATGCCGGTCGCTGGCAAAGGGCTGGCCAGCCGCGAACTCCAGTGCCTGTTTATCGCCGTATTTAAAGTGCTCAAAATACGCGTTTGAGGTGCCCACCACCCGGTAACCCTGATGCGCATCGCCCAGCGCAATGGGCACGAGCCAGTCTACCTGTGGGTGGTCCTGTAGCCAGGCCACATCCTGCCAGTCGACACCCTGGGTAGGGTTGCCCATTCTGAATACCGAATACAGTAACAGGTTAAGCTGACCGGTGGGCGCGCCCACAATAATGTCCACCCCGGATACCGTACGGGTGAAGCTGTCACGTACCTGCCCCCGTATGTACTCCACACTTAACAGCAGGCTTACACTGATCACAATGGTAAACAGGGTCAGCAGTACCGAGGTTTTGCGGTGCTTCAGGCTGGCGGTGGCCAGTTGCAGGATCATACTTTCCCCTTAGCCTGATTCAGCGCGGCCATATCGATGTGCGATTCGAAGTGGTGCTTCAGGCTGGTGTCGTGACTGACAAACAACACCGCGCTGTCGCGGGCGTTGTCAATTAACAGGTTCATAAAGCGGTCGCGGGCATTGGCATCCAGTGCCGAGGTCGGCTCATCCACCACCAGTACTTCGGGCTTGTTCACCAGCGCGCGGGCAATCGCCACTCGCTGCTGCTGACCCACACTCAGGGTTTCTGCTCTGGCCTTAAGCACACGGCGGGGTAGCTGCAGGGCTTCGATGAGTTCCGCAATGCGCTGGTCCAGATTGGCCTGGTTATTTTTGGCAAAATACGCCGCCGCTGCAATGTTCTGCTGCACGCTTAAATAGCCAATTAAATTGAATTGCTGAAACACCACGCCAATATGGGTGGCACGCAGATGATCGCGCTGGCGTGCCGGTGCCGAGGAGAAGGGCTGGCCCGCCAGCGTAATGCTGCCGGTGTCAGGTACCAGCGTACCGGTAATTAAATTCAGCAGCGTGCTTTTACCGCTGCCAGATGCGCCGCTCACGAACGCATGTTCACCTGCCGCCACCGACCAGGCTGGGATATCAATGATGTCGGGGCCGTCTTCGGTATAGGCAAAGGTCACCGCGTCCAGAACAATAACCGGGGGAGCAGAGGTTGCGTGTGGGGAGGCCAAAGGAGTTCCTTATATCCGCTAGTCAAACAGGGCACAGTGCTGCAATGCCGCTCACACTGTTTACGCAATGAACAGCCATGCTGTTCACCAGGCGCGCAGACCCGTGTTATAGCAGGATAAAGGGCGGTAAATCAATCAGGTAACACGCACGCGCGGCCGCACAGGGGGCCGCGCGCAACGCAGCCACGTACTTACCCGCGTGTTAACCGTTGGCCTGTAGCTTTACTACATCGGCCTGCTCACCCTCCAGTACGCTCTCAGCGGATGCGCCTTTGAGGACTTTGGCGACCTTGTCTTTGTTTTTTGCCAGCATGACCGACAGTTCTTCAGCCAGGCTGTCGTCTAATTTAATGCCTTTCGCCTGAATAAAAGTGGCCAGGTTATCGGCCGCGTCCAGCATCTTATCGTATTGATCAGCCTCTTTTTTATCGGTAGTCACCAGCTTCTCTACCCCTTTATGTGTGACGACGTATTGCGTGGTAATTGCCATGGAGCGTCTCCGTTTCTGCGAATTTAATTTTTACTGTACAGTATTTTACTGTATAAATAAACAGTGTCTTTCAGGCAGTAAGAAAGTGAGGTTTAACATGCTGCAAGTCATTCCGGTGCGGGCGCAGGCCGGCATCAGCGGGTTCGAGTCGCCGGCAGCAGAATACCGTCAGCTGGGGCTCGATTTAGACGAGCTGTTAATCGAACATCCCAGCGCCACCTTTATCGGCCAGGCCCAGGGAGATTCGATGACCGGCGTGGGGATCTTCGATGGCGATCTGCTCATTGTCGATCGCGCTGCCAGCACCACCAGTCTGGATGTGGTGGTGGCCAACTTAAACGGCGGCTTCGTGTGCAAGCTGTTCGACCGCAAGGCCATGGTGTTGTTGTCGCCGGGGCAGGACCTACAGCCCTATGTACTCAGTGAAGGGGATATTTTCGAAGAAGAAGGTATTGTCGTGCGGTCGGTGCGCATGCACCGTTATGTAAAGTGGTTAAGCCAGTGTACGCGTTAGTCGATGCCAACAGTTTCTATGCCTCGGCTGAGAAAGTGTTCGATCCGGCCATACGTCATCGCCCGGTGGTGGTACTGACCAACAATGACGGCTGCATTTGTGCGCTGTGCGATCGCGCTAAGCAACTGGGGGTGAAGAAATTCGGCCCGTATTACAAGGTGCAGAAGTATTTACAGCAACAGGGGGCGGTAGTCCGCTCGTCCAATTACGAGCTGTATGACGATTTATCCAATAAGATGATGCGCATTGTGGGGGCCTTTGCCCCCGACATGCACGTGTATTCTATAGATGAGTGTTTTTTGCATTTCGGTAACTGGCAGCCGCCGGCTGACTGGCTGGATTATGCCAACGACATAAAGCAGGCCGTGTGGCAGCAACTGCGCCTGCCGGTGGGGGTCGGACTGGGCGCCACGCCCACGCTGGCCAAAGCCG
>JBPEWW010000337.1:0-2368 GCA_052032275.1 Alteromonas sp.
GGTAAAGCCAGCCTGGCCACAGCCAACAGCAAACAGCATTTTGGTGAGGCAGCCGCGGCCCTGGTGGCGTCGCATCAGAAACTGGTGATTGACTGCGGCACTACCGTGTTTTCAGTGGTACCGCAACTGGCCCGACACAGCGGATTAATCGTAATGACCAATTCGCTGGCGGTGGCCAATGTGCTGACCGACAGTGAGGCGGAGCCCACGGTATTAATGACCGGGGGTACCTGGGATGCGCACTCGCAGTCTTTTCAGGGCGCCATGGCCGAACAGCTGGTCAGCGCTTACAGCTTCGATATCGCCTTCATTGGTGCCTCAGGCATCGATGTCGCCCGGGGCACCACCACCTTCAATGAATTGACCGGGCTTACCCGCGCAATGGCTGACGCCGCCGACAAGGTGGTGGTCATGGCCGAATCATCGAAGTTACGCAATAAAATGCCGAATGTTGAGCTGGCCTGGGATCGGGTCTCTGTATTAATAAGTGACGACGGGCTGCCGGATGCAGACCGCGTGAGTATCGAACAGCAAGGCGTGGAGGTCATTATTGCCGCGCCGAAAGGAGTATAGAAATGTGTGGAATTGTTGGCGCCGTTGCTGAACGTAACGTAGTGGAAATTTTATTGGAAGGCCTGAAACGGCTGGAATACCGCGGCTATGACTCGGCGGGGGTGGCCTTACTGCAGCAAAACGGTACGCTTACCCGTCTGCGCCGGACCGGCAAAGTGCAGGAACTGGCCGATGCGGTCAACAGCAATAATGCGCTGGGGACGACCGGCATCGCTCATACCCGCTGGGCGACCCACGGCGGTGTAACTGAAGAAAATGCCCACCCGCACTTTTCCAGCGACCGGGTTGCCGTGGTGCACAACGGCATCATTGAAAACTACATGGCGCTGCGTAAATCGCTGAGTGAAAAAGGCTACACCTTCACCAGTGACACGGACACCGAAACCATTGCGCACACGGTGAACGAAGAGCTGAAGGCCGGTCACTCGCTGCTGGCGTCTGTACAAAATGCGGTGCAGCAGTTTCATGGCGCTTATGGCACGGTGATCATGGATAAAGAGGATCCCACGCGCGTAGTGGTGGCCCGTTCAGGCAGCCCGCTGGTCATTGGGCTTGGCCTGGGAGAGAACTTTATTGCCTCTGATCAGATGGCACTGTTGCCGGTTACGCGCCGCTTTATTTTCCTGGAAGAAGGCGATGTGGCCGAAATCACGCGCCGTGAAGTGATGATTTTTGATAAGCATGGCGATCCGGTCGAACGCGAAGTCGTCGAGTCAAATATTGAACATGATGCGGGCGATAAGGCCGGTTATCGTCACTACATGCTCAAGGAAATTCATGAGCAACCCACTGTCGTGCGCAACACCCTGCAAAACCGGGTGGACGATCAGGGCCTGGCGCCGGATATCTTTGGTCACGGTGCGGACGAGATCTTAAGCAAAGTGAAGCACGTGCAGATCATCGCCTGCGGCACCAGTTATCATGCCGGTATGACAGCACGTTACTGGCTGGAGCAATATGCCAATGTGTCGTGCGGCATCGAGATCGCCTCAGAATTTCGCTACCGCAAATCGGTAGTGCATGAGAACAGCCTGCTGGTGACCATTTCCCAGTCCGGCGAGACCGCGGATACGCTGGCCGCATTACGGCTGGCCAAAGAGCTGGGGTATATGGCCAGCCTGACCATTTGTAACGTACCCGGCTCATCGTTGGTACGGGAATCTGACCTGGCCTTTATGACCCGGGCCGGTGCCGAAATTGGCGTGGCCTCAACCAAAGCCTTCACCACCCAGCTGACCGCATTCTTAATGCTGACACTGGCCTTAGGCGAGCACAATGGCCTGAGTATAGAAGACAAGGCGTCGATTATCAGTGCGCTGCACAGCTTGCCGGCCAAACTGGAAGAAACACTGGCCATAACCCAGGGTATCGAAGATCTGGCGGAAGAGTTTGCTGATAAGAACCACAGTCTGTTTTTAGGGCGGGGCGAACAATACCCTATCGCCATGGAAGGGGCCCTGAAATTAAAAGAAATCTCTTATATCCATGCTGAAGCCTATGCCTCTGGCGAGCTTAAGCACGGGCCGCTGGCGCTGATCGATGAAGAAATGCCGGTCATTGTGGTGGCACCCAATAACCAGTTGCTGGAAAAGCTTAAATCCAATGTGGAAGAAGTGCGTGCCCGCGGCGGGCTGATGTATGTGTTTGCGGATAAAGATGCCGCGTTCACCAGCGATGAGACCATGCGCGTGATCAACGTGCCGCATTGTGAAGGGCCGATAGCGCCTATCATTTACACCATCCCCCTGCAATTACTGTCCTACTATGTGGCCCTGATTAAGGGTACCGATGTAGA
>JBPEWW010000338.1:0-2872 GCA_052032275.1 Alteromonas sp.
GCAGCTGCGCTGTGAAGACAGCCTGCGGCAACTGGTGCTGACCCATACCATCACGCTGGACGAGTATGCCCAGCTGGCTACCTTTACTACCACCGTGACCAATCAGCAATCGCAACCGGTAGCACTGGGCTGGCTGGCCGCAGCTACCCTGCCCCTGCCAGATACCATGGGCCGTCTGAAAGCCTTCGAGGGACGCTGGTCAAACGAGTTTCAAACCCAGGACCACGATATCTTCATGGGCAGTTACGTGCGTGAGAACCGACGCGGTAAAACCTCGCACGACACCTTTCCAGGTTTTATTACCTATTCTCCCAATGCCGGTGAGCAGTACGGTGAGTGTTACGGGTTTCATCTGGGTACCAGCGGCAACCACCGCAGCCGGGTAGAGTTGATGGCTGATGGCCGGGCCTATGCACAGGCCGGTGAACTGCTGCTACCTGGCGAAATCACCCTGTCATCCGGTCACAGCTATACCACGCCGACCCTCTACGTAGGGTACAGCGAAGCAGGCTTTAGCAAACTGTCCCGGCAGTTTCATCATTATATTCGTGCGAACGTGCTGACATATTCACCGGATGAAGCCCCCCGCCCCATTCACTATAACACCTGGGAAGGGATCTATTTTGACCACGATCCGGAGACGCTGAAAGCACTGGCCAGCGAGGTGGCACCACTTGGTGTGGAGCGGTTCGTGCTGGACGATGGCTGGTTTACCGGCCGCCGCTCAGATAAAGCCGGGCTCGGTGACTGGCAGGTCGACACCGGCGTGTATCCAGAGGGACTGGACCCGTTAATTGATCATGTAACCGAATTAGGCATGGCCTTCGGGATCTGGTTTGAACCGGAAATGGTCAACCCGGACAGTAACCTCTACCGGGCACACCCGGACTGGGTGCTGGCAGTAGAAGGCCAGACACAGGTGCCGTTTCGTCACCAGTATGTCCTCGATTTAACTAACCCGGCAGTGGTGGACTACCTGTTTAATGAGATTCACAGCGTGCTCAGTGCCTACCCAAAAATCAGCTACATAAAATGGGATATGAACCGCGACGTAAACCATCCCTCGAATGGCAACGGCAAGCCAGCCATGGCGGCGCAGACCCAGGCCTTATACGCGCTGATTGCGCGGGTGAAGGCGGCGCATCCGCAGCTTGAAATTGAAAGCTGCTGCTCAGGCGGCGGTCGCGTAGATTTAGGGATTTTAGCGCACACAGACCGGTTCTGGACATCCGACTCCAATGATGCTCTGGACCGGCTACGGATCCAGCGCGGCTTTAGCTTCTTCTTTCCCCCCGAGGTGATGGGGGCCCACGTGGGCCCACGGGATTGCCACATTACCGGACGGCACCTGAGCATTGAAATGCGGGCGGCGGTAGCCATGTTCGGTCACATGGGCATGGAGATGGATCCCCGCGAACTCACTGCCCACGAAAAAACCGTACTGGCTGACGCATTTTCCCTGCACAAGGCTCATCGGGGCCTGATCCACAGCGGGGACTTGTATCGCTATGATGAGGATGGCCTGAATATCAATTTCGGGATCGTTGCCCAGGATAAGTCGCAGGCGTTGTATGCCTATAACAGCATCCAGGAAACCGGTCGCACCACCCCCGGCAGGTTCCGGTTTATTGGCCTGCACCCGGGCAAGTCCTATCGCCTGACACGGGTCTGGCCCACAGCGTTACACGAGTACTCACCGTCGGTAATGGAAGTGGTGGATGGTCAGGTCTTCAGCGCTGAGGTACTGATGAATGTGGGGTTACAACTGCCGGTGCTGTTCCCACAAAGTGCGCTGATTTTCCACTTGCAGGAAGCCTGACGCACTGGCTGCCACCCGCCGCACTGCCGTGCAGCGGGGGCGGCTGCGCGGTTATTTCGGACTGGTAAGGTTGCGTGTTTCCATACTCAGGCCCAGTGCGTACCTGTGATCAAAGCCCTTCCAGGGTGGCGGCGTGTCACCCTTTTGAGGTGTTTGCGCACTGCTGCCCTCCACATTCAGAAAATCACAGGCCGCTGGCATTTTTTTCACGTAACAGTCCATCATAGCCAGGGTAAAATGCTCGTTAATGGCATTCAGTGACTGGGTTCGCCAGGCAGGTTCTAAGTAATGGCCCACATCCAGCTCGCTACCCATCGCTTCCCGGGGCGCAGGATGCGGCGCAATGTTGTGTCGCGCATTGTGCACGGTGAGCAGATAGGCCGGGGCGGTCTGCATGCTTTCATACATCCAGCGTATTCCTGCATAGCCAGAAATATCATCGTACTCGCCGGCAATATACAGGCTGGGCACGTCAATGGCGGCCATCGCCGACTGCGAAAATACCGGAAACTGGCCGCCCCACGGTGCCAGCGCAACCATCGCCTGCCAGCGGGGATCCACGCTGCTGCTGTCAGCATGACCACCGGCACAGGTATTCAGCTGCTTCTTTACCGCTTCTATTTGCGCCGTTTTGTTAAGCCCGGTAAGCCGGGTTACCGCCGCATCACTAAAATCAAAACAGCCGCCTACCGTATTCACCGCACCGTAGCCCCCCATTGAGTAGCCAATGAGTCCGGCCGCGCCAGGATCGGCGTACTCAGCAAAGCCGGGGTGTTCAGTGATTGCGGTTAAGGTGAACTGCTGGTCACGGGCACGGTTCAGCAAGGTACTGGGAAAGCCGGCGTAGGGAGCCTTCTCCATATCAACGTCCGCGTTGGTCGAGTCAGTATGATCAATACCGGCAACAATGTAGCCATGACTGGCAAGATGCTCCCCCAGGTAATACATGATGGTGCGGTAGCCTGTATATCCATGGGACAGCACCACCACCGGAAACTTCCCGTCATGGTCGGCCACAGGTGCCTCGCGCACCGCATCACCCTGAAACTTAAA
>JBPEWW010000339.1:0-6549 GCA_052032275.1 Alteromonas sp.
ACGCAGGGGCAACCCGGCTTAAGCAAACCCTTTCGTATGCTGCTGTATACACAAAGCGGGCGCGAAACTTTTCCCGCCGCCGCCAGACTGCTATTCTACCTGCCAGATGCTACCCGGCGGGTGGTAAATACAATAACAATTATTGCGGGAAAGCGCTTGCGTAGTCTTTGGGTACTTAGTTCAGGATGGCCTTTACAACACCATTGTCGCCTTATCGGGCTGTTGGGGGTGTGGCTGTGCTGTGTTCTGTCAGCGCCGGCCATCGCGAAGTCTCAGATACTGATTATTATTGATGATGTGGGCTACCGTCCCTCTGACACCCAGACGCTTACACTCCCCACGCCAGTTACCCTGTCTATTTTGCCGGATACCCCGTTAGCCACTGTGGTGGCTGACCAGGCCGCCCGGCAGGGGCGGGATGTGATGCTGCACCTGCCGATGGAAGCCGACAGTGGCTATAAACTGGGGCCGTTGGCGCTGACGGCAGACATGTATCCCCACACCATCGCCGAGACCCTTCGCCAGGCCCTGCTTAGCGTGCCCAGTGCCAAGGGACTCAACAACCATATGGGCAGCCGGCTCACCCGTGAACGGTTACCCATGCAGGCACTAATGCAGGCGGTGAAAAAAGAAGGGCTGTTTTTTATTGATAGCCGCACGACCCCGGACTCGGTAGCCGCCACCATTGCCCAAAACACCGGGATCCCAACGGCTATCCGGGATGTGTTTCTGGATCATGAACACAGCGAAGCGTTCCTGCAGCAACAAATGGACCTGCTGGTAAGGATTGCGAAAAAGCACGGGCTGGCTATTGGCATTGCCCATCCACACCCGCTGTCAGTCGCCTTTTTGCGCCGCACGCTGCCGCAACTCCGGGATCAGGGCGTGGAGCTCATTTCGGTGTCGGACTTATTTGCCCCGGTGGCACCGTCGCGGCGCGAGCCCGAACCTAAACGCCGGTTAACGCTCGCCCCACAATAAATACATTAAATTTAATCCAGTCGTTTTGCATTTGAGTATTGATGTTATATTATAACGTTCTGAACTCAACACCGTGCGAGACGCAATGAAAGATATCGAGAACAATCCGGCTACACTCGACCGACTGGGCATATGGATGTCCGGGTTGTGTGCGCTGCATTGTCTGGCCCTGCCGGTCCTTATCCCGCTGCTGCCAGTGATTAGCTCGGCGTTCTTTGCACAGGTCTGGTTTGAGCGGCTGATCCTCAGTGGGTCGCTGTTAATGGGGGCGGTTGCGCTGTTTTATGGTGCCAGTCGTTATCATGGCCGCTTCTATCCTATGGGGCTGTTAGCCGCGGGCGGTATTATTTACTGGTTTAAGGATATTTTTGGTCATCATTACGAACCCTTTACGATTGCCCTGGGAGCGTTTCTGATTATCGCCGGGCACTGGGTAAACATGCGGCTGTGCCGACGCTGCAAGTGTTGCAGCAGAACCGTACTGGCCACGCACATTCCAGTCGGCACCAGCGAATAGCCTGCGTCAGATATACTCACCCAGTGTGGCCCGGGCAATTGCCGGGACATTGGTGAAAATTCCGTCTACGCCCCAGCTTTTCAGCATTAACATGTCTTCAGGCATATCGACGGTATAGACCATCACTTTGAGCCCGGCCTTATGGGCGTCCCTGACATAGTCCTCTTCAATCATATCCAGCGTGACATGCAGTGAATACGCACCCAGCTCTACGGCGAACTGCGGCCCGCTGAGCGCATAGTTGGCGGTGAGGGCACCAATCTTCAGGGCGGGACGGTGTTGTTTGATCTCCTGCAGCCAGCGGTGGTTAAATGACGAAATAATCACGTCATCGGTAGTCAGCACGCTGTGGTGCAACCCTTCGTCAAATTCCCCCAGCCAGCTGGGCACATCGTGCAGATATTTAATTTCGATATTCATGACGCTGCGGGCAGGTGCCATGGCAAGCACATCCCGCAAGAACGGGATCCGCTCACCCCAGCCGGCGTCCAGCGCACGTAACATGCCAACGGTTTGCTCAGCGATGCGCCCGGTGCCATTTGTGGTGCGGTGCAGCCAGCGATCATGAAAAACCATAATGTCGCGGGCTACCTGATAAGTATCCAGTTCCAGTCCGTGCGCATGTTGGGCGAATGCTTCGTTAAAAGCGCGCAGGGTATTTTCTGGAGCGTCTCTACTCGCTCCGCGATGCGCCAGGATCAACATCTTCCGCGTCCTTGTTATGCAATTTTTGGGTGTTCATGGTTTCATAAATCGATGCCGAGGTGACCAGAATGCCGCCAAGTAGCGTACGCCATCCCGGTTGTTCTCCCAATAATAGCACTGCCAGTACAACACCGTAGAAAGGTTGCATACATGCAATCAGCGAAAATGTCTTGGCCCGCAAGTGGGTCAGGCAGGCAGCAATCAGGGCGTGCGGCAGCGCGGTAAATATACTGCCCAGTAACAGCAACAGCCACCAGGCACTGGGTGGCGCCGTCAGTAATGCCTGGCTGCCCAGCGGGAGTACACACACGCATACCACCAGGATCTGCCAGGCCATGGCTTTGGCGCCGGAATAGTGCGAAAAGTGCTGGCGGTGGATCAGGTTTCGAAACGCATACAGAATGGCGGAGGCAATACCAATAAGCACACCCAGTGTGACATCATTGGTCAGCGACACTTCCGGCACAATGAAATAAATTCCCGCCAAAACCGCGATAGCAGACAGGAAGTCCTGCCAGACCAACCGGATACGTTCAAAAAAGGGTTCAATGAGGACCGTGATCACCGGAAAGGTGAATAAGGCAATCATGCCCACCGACACCCCGGCATACTGCATCGCGGCAAAGTAGGTAACCCAGTGCGCGGCCATCAGCCCACCCAGCGTCAGGGCGACTTTATAGTCACGGGCCGAGTTTAGCCGCAGCGAGGTCCCAGTGATACCCAGAAAAAGCAGCAGCGCCACCAGTGCAAATACCGACCTGCCCAGCGTAATATCGATGGCGTTGAGCGGAATGATTCTGGAAAACAAGGCCGTTCCGCCCAGCAGAACGACCGTCAGATGGAGCGTTATCAGGCTGCGTTTGACAGGATCCATTTAGCCCTGGTCAGCGCCTGATGTCAGTGTTGCCATAGGCGTGCCGAGCCGGGTCACCTGACCGGGTTCCAACGGGCCAAAGTCCATCACGTCCTTTTCAAAACACACCACGATGGTTGAGCCCAGTTTAAAGCGGCCCATTTCTTCCCCTTTTGCCAGTGACACACTGGCTTCACTGTCTTTGTCATAGGTCCAGTGCTGCACATTTTTTCCGGCCGGTGGGGTTACTGTGCCGGACCATACGGTTTCGATGCTGGCGACAATGGTGGCACCCACCAGTACCATGGCCATGCGCCCCACCGGGGTGTCAAAAAATGCCACTACCCGTTCATTGCGGGCGAACAGTCCGGGGACATTGGCGGCGGTCAGCGGGTTGACGGAAAACAGTTCGCCGGGCACGTACACCATGTCAGTCAGCGTGCCTGCAATCGGCATGTGAATACGATGATAGTCGCGAGGGGCCAGGTATACCGTGGCGAAGCGGCCATTTTTAAACGGCGCGGCCAGGTCAGGTTTGCCGCCCAGCAGGGTGGTGAGGCTGTAGTCGTGACCTTTAGCCTGGAAAATACTGTCGTGACGGATATTGCCAAACTGGCTGACCGCGCCGTCTACCGCATGCACCAGCACGCTATCGTCAGTATCGACGGGGCGAGCCTCCGGCTTCAGGGGGCGGGTAAAAAACTCATTGAACGTGCGGTAGTGCCCGGGATCGGGGTACAAGGCTTCGTCCATGTTCACATTGTAGTGATGAATAAACCGCTTAATCAGCCAGGTGGTGAAGCTGCCCATTTCCGCGGCGGCCAGTTTTCCTGCCAAACGTGAAATCAGATGCTTAGGTAAAATATATTGAAGGTTTATCTTTAACCAATCCAGCACAAACTATCTCCATTAATCAGACCGGTGAATTGTAACCTATCTCTGACCTTATCCTAGGACTTTCCCATTATGTGCAAGCAGAGAATGGCATAAGTGACCCTGATACGGCCCTCGGTGGCCATGGGTTTGATGGCCACCCGATTACAGGTTCAGGGATGGGGTTGCGCGTGACTGGGGCGTTGTTCGTCCATGGCGGCCAGTATTTTGTGGTAACTGGCAAAGCGGGCCGCACTGATTTTCCCGTCCTCCACGGCCTCCCGCAGCAGGCAACCGGGATCATTCAGGTGTTTACAGTCACGAAATTTACAGCCGCCCAGGTAGTCACGAAACTCTATGAATCCCCAGGTAATACGTTCAGTGGGCAGATGCCAAAGCGCAAATTCACGCACGCCAGGGGAGTCAATTAAGTCGCCGCCTGCCGGCAAATGCAGCAGTTTTGCCGCCGTCGTGGTGTGCTGACCGAGCCCGGAATTATCGGAAATGTCGCCCACCTGTTCATTAGCCTCCGGCAGTACCTGGTTGATCAGGCTGGACTTGCCTACCCCTGACTGGCCCACAAATACGCTGACTTTGTCATTCAGTTGCGCGTTTAAGTTATCCAGACCGGTGGCGGTTTTACAGCTGGTGTACAGCACCGTGTAACCCAGCTCGCGGTAAATAGCCAGTTGCTGATCCGTGGCGTGACGTTCCTCATCGGACAGCAGCTCCACTTTATTCAGCACAATAATCGGCTGAATATCGATGTCTTCACAGGCGACCAGATAGCGGTCGATAATATCAAGTGACAGCGCCGGGCGTACCGAACTGACGATGATGATCTGGTCGATATTGGCAGCGATGGGTTTAACGCCGTCGTAAAAATCGGGCCGGGTTAACACCGACCGGCGGTCATTCACTACTTCAATCACACCGGACACACCAGACTCTGCGTCTTCGCCCCGGCTGAAGAGTACATTGTCGCCACAAACAACCGAGTCGATAGTCCGCCGGATATGGCAGCGAAAGCTTTGCCGGTGGCGGTCTTCGACATCGGCATGTTTACCAAACCGGCCGATCACCCGGCCAGGTTCCAGGGCCGACAGGTCAGGGCCCGCACTGGTCTGGCTTCGCTGCTTTAACCGTTTGTTGCGGTTGGCGGCAACCTGACGCTTCTGACGGTGGGTTAATTTTGGTTTTTTGGCCACGATTCTCACGAACTTTCACGTATACTGGCGCCATGATACCGTTTGTCAGGCATGCATGCCATGCCTCAATGTGAGGAAGCCCTATGACGAAACACGATTCGAATCTGGTCTGGATTGATATGGAAATGACCGGCCTGGATCCGGAAACCTGTAAAGTGCTGGAAATTGCGACCATTGTGACCGATGCCCAGCTGAACGTGCTGGCAGAAGGGCCGGTGATTGCTGTCCATCAGCCAGACGCCATACTGGATGGTATGGACGAGTGGTGTACCCGCGTGCACGGGGAAAGTGGTCTGACTGCCCGTTGCCGGGAGAGCAGCACAGATGAAACGCAGGCGGCCCGCCAGACCATGGCATTTTTGGAAAATTATGTGGATGCCGGTAAGTCACCACTATGCGGCAATACGATCGGCCAGGATCGCCGGTTCATGGTGAAGTATATGCCCGAACTGGAAGCCTATTTCCACTACAGAAGCATTGATGTGAGCACCATCAAAGAGTTGGTGAAACGCTGGAAACCCGAAGTACTCGATGGCTTTACGAAAAAAGGTGTGCATCTGGCCCTGGATGATATTCGGGAATCTATCGCCGAGATGCGCTTTTACCGTGAGAAGGTGTTCACGATTTAGTCGGTCAGGCCGGCATTCTTAAAAAAACACCCGGAAGTGGTTGCGTTACGCCAAGATTTTTGTAAAATGCGCACCACTTCACACGAAGTGCTTTTTTGCGGGAATAGCTCAGCTGGTAGTGTGCATACCTCGTCACGAAGTGATTGCCAACTTGGCAAGGGTGACGAAAAGTATAACAGCCACTGGTGTGAAACCAATAAATTACGCGGGAATAGCTCAGCTGGTAGAGCACAACCTTGCCAAGGTTGGGGTCGCGAGTTCGAATCTCGTTTCCCGCTCCAAATTCTCTTTTACTCGTTGGAAAAAAGACGAGTGAAAGCAAAGGCGAAAGCCTCTCTTCTTTTGCGGGAATAGCTCAGCTGGTAGTGCATATACCTCGTCACGAAGTGATTGCCAAGGTTGGGGTCGCGACCACGTGGTGGCCAGTTACGCATCTGTTTCCCGCTCCAAATTCTCTTTTATTTGTTTGAAAAAAGACAAGTGAAAGCAAAGGCGAAAGCCTCTCTTCTTTTGCGGGAATAGCTCAGCTGGTAGTGCACATACCTCGTCACGAAGTGATTGCCAAGGTTAGGGTCGCGACCACGTGGTGGCCAGTTACGCATCTGTTTCCCGCTCCAAATTTCTTTTACCTGTGTATTCATGACAGGTAAATATAAGGCGCAAGCTTATCTTCTTACGCGGTAATAGCTCAGCTGGTAGTGCACATACCTCGTCACGAAGTGATTGCCAAGGTTAGGGTCGCGACCACGTGGTGGCCAGTTACGCATCTGTTTCCCGCTCCAA
>JBPEWW010000034.1:0-9391 GCA_052032275.1 Alteromonas sp.
TTGGTCACCTGGCTGCTCACCAGCACCTGAATAATCGCGCCGGTAATGATCAGCCCCAGTAACAGGGTGATCATCAGTTCAACCAGCGAAAATCCCTTACTGCGCCTCACAGTGTAATATCCTTAAACACACAGGCGTTGGTATCTGTCGTCTCTTCATTGCAGCGTGCATGTAACGAATATTGCCGGGTGGCCGTCGTACTTACCGGCCACCGGACCACAATATGTACCCGGGAGCCGGCACTGCAGGTATCGTTATCGCCGGTGTCGTTATCTGTGCAGCTCAGTGACAGAGTCATGGCTGAATTGGTTTGCACCGCCGCACAGGATAACGCCCACGCATCGTAGACTGCCATATCGCTTTCATTACATTCCCCTGATTCGCAATCAGGTATGTCAGCGGGCCGTGACAGGCAGAAGCATTTATACGGATGCGAGCCGGCACAGCTGAGCGCAGCAAAATTGTAATTGCTGGCATCGAAGTAGTCGTTTGCCACCACCAGACCATCGCCCTTCGCGGGTGGCCGTGAGGCAGTACGCAGCCGTTCTGATACCTGCTGGGCCACCAGTTCTGCCTGGGTGCGGCTTATCGCATCCTTATTCGCGAACGAGCCGGTAAACTGCAGCGAGGCCACGCCCAGTAAGCCAACTGAGACAATAAACAGCGTTACCAGTATTTCGACCAGACCGACCCCGGCCTGCGTATGGTTGACGCTGGCTTTGGCGGCATATCTCGATTGTTGCGTGGGGGTGGTCACATCGCTACCCGGTAAAATGACACGTATCTGGTTTACTATAATAAGTCAAAACCGCCACGCGCAAGGTATTGTATGTGATCATAACGTATGGGGGAGGATGCCAGCCGTACAGGCTGACAGTGGCAGGCCATGGCGGAGCATGCCCTGCCCGTGGGACTGGTTAGCCTACCTGACGGATCCGCAGTTCTTTAGGTACCGCAAATTCGATGTTTTCTTCCCGGCCAGGGCGTTCTGAGGCTTTCACCGCGCCCCATTCAAGCAGCCGGTCGATCACGCCCTTGACCAGCACTTCAGGCGCCGATGCACCCGCGGTAACCCCTACATGCTCAACGCCTTCCAGCCAGGACTGCTGGATACAGTTTTTATCCGCAATCAGGTATGCACGTGCGCCGACTTTTTCTGCCAGTTCGCGCAGGCGGTTTGAATTAGAGCTGTTCTGGGCGCCTACTACCAACAGCACCTCACAGTCGCTGGCCAGTTCACGTACCGCATCCTGACGATTTTGCGTGGCATAGCAGATATCATCTTTACGTGGTCCTTCAATGGCCGGAAAGCGTTCACGCAGGGCGTCAATAACACCGGCAGTATCATCAACTGACAGCGTTGTCTGGCTGCAGTAATACAACCGCTGTGAATTTTTAACTTCCAGTTTCGCCACATCCTCTACAGACTCTACCAGGTAGATGCCCCCTTCCGGGTTACTGTACTGACCCATCGTGCCTTCGACTTCCGGGTGACCGGCATGGCCGATAAGTATGCATTCGGTGCCGGTTTTACTGGCCCGGGTCACTTCCATATGCACCTTGGTTACCAGTGGGCAGGTGGCATCGAACACCTTTAATCCCCGTTCAGTGGCTTCATTGCGAACCGCCTGGGATACCCCGTGGGCAGAGAAAATAACGATGCAATCATCGGGCACTTCGTCCAGTTCATCCACAAACAGCGCGCCGCGTTCTTTCAGGCCCTCGACGACGAAGCGGTTATGGACCACCTCGTGACGCACATAAATTGGCGGCTCAAACATTTCCAGAGCCCGTTCCACTATGGTGATAGCTCTGTCTACGCCGGCACAAAAGCCCCGCGGATTTGCCAGATGGATCTGCATATTGTGCTCCTCAAAGTTCGTCTAGCGCTGACGAACTTCTATAATTTCTACGTCAAAAATAACCGTTTGCCCCGCCAGCGGATGATTAAAGTCCACTGTCACAGAGGTGCCGGCCACGCTGCGGATGATGCCGGGGATTTCCGTCCCGTCCGGTTGTGCAAAGGCGAGTATTGCACCTTCCTGCAGGTCGAGGTCGGCCCCGAACCGGCTTCTGTCCATGTAGTGAATCTGATTCGGATCGGGCTGACCAAACGCATCTTCAGGTGCCAGTGTAAACGACTTTTTATCGCCCGCGACTAAGCCTAGCAGACACGCCTCGAAGTTCGGTGTCAGGCTGCCATCCCCTATGACCATCTTAGCCGGCTTATTGTTCACCCGGGTACTGTCTGCGGCTGAGCCGTCTTCCAGCTTGAGGTCAAAATGCAGGATTACTTCACAGTTTTCGCCAATGGCAAGTGCCTCGGTCATACTTACTCTCTCTACTTTTTCCCGGCAGAATCGTCTGCCACACTGTCGTTGTCTTGCTCCCGGTTAATAAACATGTCCAGGATCAACAGGGCTGCACCGATGAAAATCACGCTGTCGGCAATATTGAAGGCTGGCCACGACCAGTTGCCAACATAGAAATCCAAAAAGTCGATCACATAGCCGTGCACTATACGATCATATACGTTGCCCAGTGCGCCGCCCAGTATAAACGCAAAGGCCACCGGCAGCAGGCGCTGTTCCTTCGGTGTCTGCCGCAACCACCACAGGATCATCCCGCTTACCACTAACGCAATGGCGGTGAAGAACCAGCGCTGCCAGCCGCCTGCGGAATGCAGGAAGCTAAATGCTGCGCCGTAATTGTGCACATAGGTAATGTTAAAAAACGGCAATACCTGCACGGAGTCGTACAGCGCCATGGCATCCATGACCGCGTATTTCGACCATTGATCCAGCACAAACCCAACCACGCTAATCCATAAAAAGCGCAAGCCGGTAGCGCGAAATAAGTTAGGCATAATGACGGTCTTCCCCTTCACCATCCACGTTGGTTACACAGCGCGAGCACAACTCAGGGTGCTGAGTGTCACTGCCCACGTCGGTTCTTACGTGCCAGCAACGGGTACATTTTTCGCCCTCGCTCTTGGCCACTTCCACCCACAGGCCGTCCACGTCGGTGGCGTTAGCTGTTGCCGATTTTTCTGTCTCGGGTTTCAGGTTAACAGCTGAAGTGATCAGGACGAAGCGCAACTCATCTTCCAGCTTGCGCAAATCACTGAGCAAGCTGTCGTTAGCGTACAGGGTAATATTGGCTTCCAGCGACCCGCCCAGACGCCCGTCCTTCCTGGCCTGCTCCATGGCCTGGTTGGCAGCATCTTTTACGGTCATGACGGTTTGCCAGTAGCTGTTGTCAAACGTGCTGTCAGCAGTGAACGCCTGTAAGCCGTCATACCAAGTTTCGGTAAACACGTACTCGCCGCGCTCACCGGGGATCTCCTGCCAGATTTCCTGGGCTGTAAAGCTGGTTATGGGCGCCATCCAGCGCACCAGCGCTTCGACAATGTGGAACAGCGCGGTCTGACAAGAACGTCGGGCGTTACTGTCCTGCTTAGCGGTGTACTGACGATCTTTGATGATATCCAGGTAGAATGACCCCAGCTCAATGGAGCAGAAATGCATCAGCTTCTGTGTCACCACTAACAGGTCGTATTTCTCGTAGGCGCTGATCAGCTCGTCCTGCAGTGTCTTTGCACGGGCTACGATCCAACGATCCAGGGCCACCATCTCCTCAGGACTGACAGCATCAGCCGGACTGAAACCGTTGAGGTTTGCCAGCAGGAAACGGGCAGTGTTACGCAGACGGCGGTAGCTGTCGGCAGCACGTTTGAGAATTTCATCGGATACCGCAATTTCACCGCGATAGTCGGTGGACGCGACCCACAACCGCAGGATATCGGCACCCAGCTTATTGGTGACCTGCTGTGGCGCAACGACATTGCCTAACGACTTAGACATTTTTTTGCCGTGGGCGTCTACGGTAAACCCGTGGGTCAGCACTTCTTTATACGGTGCGTGACCATACATCGCGGTTGAGGTCATTAACGATGACATAAACCAGCCGCGGTGCTGATCCGAGCCTTCCAGGTATAAATCAGCCGACGCCGGGATGTCGTCGCGACGATCTACTACAAAATAATGGGTAACCCCGGAATCGAACCACACATCCAGGGTATCCAGCACTTTGTCATAATTCGCCGCATCGTCGCCCAGTAACTCCGCATCGTCAAGATCCCACCAGGCCTGAATGCCCGTCTGTTCGACTTTCTCAGCCACTTTTTCAATCAGTGATGATGAAGCCGGGTGCAGCTCACCGGTTTGCTTGTGGACGTATAAGGGAATGGGTACTCCCCAGGTGCGCTGACGGGAAATACACCAGTCCGGACGACCTTCGACCATTTTTTCAATGCGGTTCTGACCCCACTCCGGGATCCATTTGGTCTGCTTAATTTGCTCAAGCGATTCGGCGCGTAACCCCTTGTTGTCCATACTGACAAACCACTGCGGTGTGGCGCGAAAGATAATAGGGGTTTTATGGCGCCAGCAGTGCGGATAACTGTGCTCGTATTTAACATTCAGCAGCAGGTTGCCCCGCTCCGCCACTGTTTCAACAATGGCATCATTCGCTTTAAACACAAATTGCCCGGCGAACAACGGCGTGTTCTCCAGATACACCCCGTTGTTACCCACCGGGTTATACACCTCAATGTTGTAGCGTTTGCCCACATTGAAATCGTCAACACCGTGCGCCGGCGCGGTATGTACACAGCCGGTACCCGACTCTGTGGTTACATGATCGCCCAGCACCAACGGCACGGTGATATCTAAAAACGGGTGGTTAACACGCAGGGTGTCCAGTGACTCGCCTATACATGACGCCACTTCACGGAAATCTTCCACGCCATAGCGGCTCATGCAACTTTCCAGCAGGTCCTGGGCCACTACAATCCATTCTTTGGAAGGCTGTAGTTCAACCAGGGAGTAGGTCAGTTCAGGGTGCAGACTGATGGCACGGTTTGCCGGTAATGTCCATGGTGTCGTCGTCCAGATAGCCACACCAGCCTGATGTGCGATGAGATCCCCGGCGGTTACGCCAAACGCCGCAGCAATGGCATCGGTGTCTGCCAGCGGGAATTTCACGTCAATGGCCGGTGACACTTTATCCTTGTACTCAACTTCTGCTTCGGCCAGCGCTGAACCACAATCGGTACACCAGTGCACCGGTTTGAAACCTTTCTCCAGGTGGCCTGAATCAACAATTTTCCCCAGCGCCCGGATGATGTCGGCCTCTGAGCGGTAATCCATGGTTTTATACGGGTTGTCCCACTCGCCAAAGATCCCCAGCCGTTTGAAATCTGCTTTCTGACCATCAATTTGTTTGTCGGCATACTCACGACACTTCTGACGAAACTCAGCTGCGGTTACCTTGTTACCCGGCTTACCGACTTTCTTTTCCACCATCAGTTCAATCGGCAGTCCGTGACAGTCCCAGCCAGGTACATACGGGGCATCAAAGTCAGACAGGGTTTTCGACTTGACAATAATGTCTTTGAGGATTTTATTCACCGCGTGGCCAATATGGATATCGCCGTTCGCATACGGAGGGCCATCATGCAGAATAAACGGCTTTTTACCGGCCTTGGCTGCGCGAATTTTTTCGTACAGGCCGTCTTTGCTCCACGCCTTAAGCATATCTGGCTCACGTTTGGCCAGGTTGCCACGCATGGGAAATGGCGTTTCAGGAAGATTCAGTGTGGCTTTGTAATCACTCATAAACTTGGTATACCCATTTACTCTTCGCGCTGTATCAGCGCGTGCTGACCAGCTTTATTCTGTTTCTGCTGAGAACCTGTCACAGTGCAGCGTTGGCTTGCAAAAAAAGACGCGCTTGCTCGGCGTCCTGTTGAATTTGCTGTTTTAATGCATCGAATGAAGCGAACTTCACTTCGTCGCGTAATTTTTTATGTGGCACCACATCAATAGATTCTCCGTACAGTGATCTGTCAAAATCGAACACATGCACTTCCAGCTGACTTCGCTGACCATCCACGGTGGGCCGGGTGCCGATATTGGCCACGCCGTGATAGCTATCCTGGTCAATGGTAACCGTGACGGCAAATACGCCCGACAACGGCGCTTTACACCGTTTTAGCAATACATTCGCGGTAGGAAAACCTATGGTACGGCCTTTCTTCTCACCGTGCACTACCCGCCCCCGGATGGAAAACGGCCGCCCCAGCATATCACGGGCACGGCTAAAATTACCCTGTGCCAGTGCCTCGCGGATAGCGGTGGAACTGATGCGGCAATCGTCCATGCGAAAGCTTTGCGTGCTGACCACTTCGAAGCCGTATTTTTTGCCGGCTTCAGTCAGCATGGCAAAATCCCCTTCGCGACCCCGGCCAAACCGAAAGTCGTCACCGACCACCAGGTACTTAACGCCCAGTTGATCGACCAGAAGGTCATGGACAAACGTGTCTGCACTCTGGCTGGCAAACGCGCGGTTAAACTTTACCGCAAGGAGCCGATCTACCTGTTGCTCTTTCAGTAACAGGTATTTTTCCCGTAGCGGGCTCAGTCTGGCAGGGGCTGTAGCCGGACTGAACACTTCTTCCGGTTGCGGTTCAAATACCATCACTGTCGCGGGTAAGCCCAGCGCGCGCGCTTTCTCATTCACGTTTTTCAGAACGGCCTGATGACCCAGGTGCACACCATCAAATTTACCGATTGTGAGTACACTGCCGCTGTGATGTGGCCGGATGTTTTGAAGCCCGCGGATAAATTCCACTGTCTGACGCTACCCTTGATTCATTTGCGCTTGCCTAACAAAGCCCGCGATTATAAACGACCCGCAACGGAATACCAATGATCAGTTACCCGCCGGTAGCCCGGAAATGTCGCGGACGAGCGCCCGTCAGCACCAATCCGCACCCGAAAACCGCCACAGCCAGTATGATGGTCGTCGCAACGTGTTCAATCTGTGCCAGCAGCGACAGTGCATAGAAGGCATCACCGCGGGCCCGGTAGAGAATGACCGCGGCCATGGCAACACAGGCCACCAGCACCCTTAGCAGAAACCATACGGTGTCGCTGCTCATGCGAAACACCTGCTGGCGGTGCAGGGTAAAATACAGCAGCCCGGCATTGAGTGTAGCCGATAAACTGGTGGCAATAGCCAGGCCGATATAGCCATACGGGATAGCAAAAATCAGGTTAAACACCATATTGGCTACCATGCACCAGATACCAAATTTAACCGGGGTTTTGGTATCCTGCCGTGAGTAGAACCCGGGTGCCAACACCTTAACCAGCATAAAACTGAGCAGGCCAAAGGAATAGGCAGTAAGTGAGTAAGACGCCATCCGCGCCGTTTCCGCCGTGAACGCGCCACGCTGAAAAATCACGGTCAGGATAGGTTCAGCCATGGTTCCCAGCCCGACTGCAGCAGGGACACCCAGCACACAAACCATGCGCACAGCCCAGTCCATATTGTCTGAGAAGGCATGTGGATCTTTGGCGACATGATTGCGCGACAGCGTGGGCAGAATGACTGTTGCTATCGCGATGCCAAATAACCCCAGCGGAAACTCCAGTAACCGATCAGAGTAATACAGCCAGCTGATAGAACCGGTCATCAGAAAACTGGCGATAAACGTATCGAACAACAGGTTAATTTGCCCTACCGACACACCAAATAATGCAGGGATCATCAGCGTCCGCACTTTGACCACATTGGGGTCCTGCCAGCCCCACTTAGGTTTCACCAGCAGTCCCGCACGGTACAGAAACGGCAGCTGAAACCCCAGCTGCACGATGCCGCCCACAAAGACCCCCCATGCCAGGGCGAACGCAGGCTGCGCCATATCGGGCGCCAGCAGCACCGCAAACAGTATGATGCACACATTCAGCAACACCGGGGTAAACGCCGCCACCGCGAACTTATTCAGGGTATTGAGGATGGCGCCTGCGAGCCCGGTAAGCGATATGAAGGCCAGGTAGGGGAAGGTAATTTTCAGCATGGCGGAAGCCAGCTCAAACTTTTCACCGCCCGGCTCACCCTGCCACCAGGAGAGGAACCAGCCGGTACCGAACAACGCCGCCAGTACAGGGGATGCGATAACCCCCAGCAGTGAGACCACAAAGACAATGGCGCCCAGCGTACCTGACACCTTGGCGACAAATTCCCTTAGCTGCTGACGGTCGTCGTGCTGATGAACTTCGGTAAGCACCGGAATAAACGCCTGGGCAAAGGCACCCTCAGCAAATAAACGGCGTAAGAAATTAGGAATTTTATTGGCAAAAAAGAACACGTCTGCGGCCGCCCCATCGCCCATCAGGCGCGCCACTACCACATCCCGTGCCAGCCCAAGCACACGCGACATCAACGTCATCAGACTGACCACCAGCCCGGATCTTATTAACTTCCCTGACACACTTGCCCTTACTTGTCTTCAAACAATGCCATAACCTGCACTATCGAGTGGGGTGAGGAATTTGCCGGGCCGGGTTCAGGACGCCTGGGTTATGGGTCCACCTGCTCCAGCAACGAGATGGATAATTTAACAAAATCTGACGAAGTCACAATGCCTGTGAGCGCACCGTCCTCGTTGACCACCGGCAAACACCCGTGTTTATTATTGATAAACCCTGCAGCCACGGCCCTGACCGGCTCATTTTCACTCACCTGCCGGAAGTCCACTATGGCCACCTCCATCACGTTCGTCGCCCCTTCCCTTTCCGTAATGGCATCCGCACCATAGAGGTTTAGCAAGCTGAGGATTTTTGCTACCATAGTGCGCTGCGTAACCACGCCACATAACTGACCGGTGTCCTGGTCAATTACAGGCAGGTGACGTATGCCTAATTTACGGGTGAGATCGTGCGCGGTTTTCAGCGAGTCCTGTGTAGTAAGTGTAGTGACAGGTGAACTCATGATATCGGCAATGGTTATCATGCCAGGCTCCTTGCAAACGCTTGGCCAGTAGGGTTGTTCAGTAATAATAGACGCTGTATGCAACCCTGCAGCGAATGGTAAATGATGATAATGGCGTTATCAGTGAAAAATCGGCTTATTCTTGCGAAACTGTTTGACAAATCGCCGTTGACTCTGCATACTCCGCACCCTCGTTTTTGACATGAATTTATTTTGGGAGTTACACCTTGGCTAACATTAAGTCTGCTAAGAAACGTGCAATTCAAGCCGAAAAGCGTCGTCAGCATAATGCCAGCCGCCGCTCCATGACTCGTACAAGCATCAAAAAAGTAGTAGCGGCTATCGCTAAAGGCGATAAAGAAGGCGCGCAAGCTGCATTCTCTTCTGCTGCTCCGATTCTTGACAGAATGGCAACCAAAGGTTTGATTCACAAGAACAAAGCTGCTCGTCATAAGAGCCGTTTGGCTGCGCAAATCAAAGCGCTTGGCTAATCGGTTTCAGCGAGTAGAAAAAAAGCACCTTCGGGTGCTTTTTTTATGTCTGCAGGCCAGTA
>JBPEWW010000340.1:0-6435 GCA_052032275.1 Alteromonas sp.
ACCTGTGAAAAATGTGGCCGTGAAATGAACATCAGAACCGCCTCAACCGGGGTGTTTCTGGGCTGTTCAGGCTACAACCTGCCGCCTAAGGAGCGTTGCACTAACACCATGAATCTGACCCCTGGGGATGAAGTGGTGAAGGTCGACGATGATGAGGAGCTGGAAACCGAGGTACTGCGGGCCAAGAAACGGTGTCAGATTTGCAGCACCGCCATGGACAGTTATCTGGTCGATGAAACCCGCAAGCTGCATGTGTGCGGTAACACCCCCACCTGTCCGGGCACCCTGGTCGAAACCGGCACCTTTAAAATTAAAGGCTACGATGGTCCGGTGATTGAGTGTGACAAGTGCGGCAGTGACATGGAACTGAAAAACGGGCGCTTCGGTAAATATTTCGGGTGCTCCAGTGACGACTGTAAAAACACCCGCAAGTTGCTGCGCAACGGTGAGCCTGCGCCACCGAAAGAGGATCCGGTGGATTTGCCTGAGTTGCCCTGCGAAAAAACGGACGCCCATTTCGTGCTTCGTGATGGCGCGTCGGGTATCTTCCTTGCCGCGCATAACTTCCCTAAGTCCCGGGAAACCCGTGCGCCGAAAGTGGAAGAACTTGCGCGCTTCAGGGATAGAATTTCACCGAAATTCTATTATCTTGCAGATGCGCCTCAGCAGGATCCGGATGGCAACCCGACCATAGTGCGGTTCAGCCGTAAGACCAAGCAACAGTATGTGATGTCAGAAAATGAGAATGGCAAAGCAAGTGGCTGGTCTGCCTGGTATCAGGATGGCAAATGGGTCGCGCAAAGTGCGAAGAAGTCCGCACCAAAGAAATCAACGGCAAAGAAAAAAGGGTGATTGAGAGTGGCATCGCTACAGGATCAATTGCTTAAGGCCGGGCTGGCAGACAAATCGTCTGCCAAAAAAGCCCGTGCTGATAAGCGTAAGAAACAAAAGCTGAAGAACAAAAATAAAGCCGAGGTGGTGGACGAAGCCACGCTGGCGGCGCAACAGACGGCAGATGAAAAGAAAGCCCGGGACCGGGCACTGAATGAAGCAAAACAGCAGGAGCTGGAAAAGCGCTCTATTGCCGCTCAGGTTAAGCAGCTGATTAGCATTAACCGGCAGCCTAAGGGCAAGGGTGATACCGTGCTTAACTTTACCCACGACAATGTGGTTAAGCGCATGTATGTCACTGACGCGGTACATAAACTGGTCACGCAGGGCCGCCTGACCGTGGTCAGCTTTGAAGGGGGCTACGAACTGGTGCCGACGCCGGTGGCGGAGAAGGTTGCCCAGCGGGACGCCGACTCGGTGATTTACCGCGCCGATACTGCAAGTGAAGATAAGGCGGCGTCTGAAGAAGACGACTGGTACGCCGATTACCAAATCCCGGATGACCTGACCTGGTAATCCACATTTTACCGCAAAGGCCGTGCGCCAGCTGTGGCGCACGCTGCCAGCCAGGGACAAAATAACATGTCTGATTTACAGGATCCCCGGGTACTGTTCGCCGCGGAACGTACGCTGCTGGCCTGGAACCGCACCAGCTTAGGCCTGATTGCGTTTGGCTTTGTGGTTGAACGGGCCGGTTTGCTGATGCAGGTCTTACAATCTAATGGCAATGCCCTGGTCACGTTGTCACCGGCATTTATTCTGGGGCTGCTATTTATTTTATTTGGCGGTGTGTGCGCCATGGTTTCGGCCTGGCAATTCTCGCGCGTGATAAACTCCCTCAATGAAAACGAGATACCGCCAGGCTACCGCCCCCGGTGGGGCATGCTGGTCAACGTGGTGGTCGCGATACTGGGCCTGTCACTGGCTGCTGTGCTGTTACACCTTCACCAGTGATAGCAGCGCGTTCAGCGCCTTTTTACGTGTTTTTCATGTTCTGTTAATGAACCTGAAAATACTTATTCAGGGTTAAATCTTATTCTTTATTCCGTTAACTAACGGAGAAGAATTATGTTACCCCGCAAAAACACTGCTTTACCTGTTACCCTGGGCCTGTTGCTTAGCGCCGGCACGGGGGCGTCATTCGCTGAACCTGTTAGCGACGATGTTATCGCTGCCCAGCGCGCGGCGCTGGCCAGTCAAACTGCAGATAAAGGCTTTGGGCCACAATCCCCCCGTGATATTGATCAATACTACGGCCTTAATCAGCGCGCCTTTGCGCCGGCCCCGCCCCGCAATCAAATGAATCTGTGTAATATTCATTTTCACGCCGGTGCCGAGCATAAGGGAGGACAGTTTACTACCTATGCCGGTAACGGAGACGGCAATGGCACCGGCACGGGCTATCTGTATAATGGCACGCTTAGTGAACGTCAGAAAAAGCCGCTGCCGGGCGGTGTCTGTGCAGCGAAAAAATCCGGCATTAACGCCGGCGACACCATTGAGATGCATTATGTGTTTTCTTCTGCGCAGGTCAGCCCCGGTCCGACCCTGGGAGCGTGTTTATCTGACAGCACCATGAACCCTCAGTTGCGGGTGGAGGCCCAGGTGATGGTACTGGTGAATGACGACAATGCAGCAGATTTGCGCACTCTTAATCAGATCACCGAGCGCAATGGCTATTATCAGGCCCCAAATATTCCTGTCGACACAGGCGTGCCGGTGGCCTATCAGGGATCAACGACCGGTCCGGGCTACAATGAAAAGGCGTCACCGTTGCAGGTTTCCTGGAGTGTCAGACCTGGCGTGACACTGGTCAGTGCCAGGAGTGTGGATGCATGGTGCCAGGACAACCGGTTTGACGAACAGCATGCCCATGGAGTAAGAAACCTGGTAGTGAACCCGGATCTGCTGTCGCCGGTCCGTTAATTGTCCAGTGCGAGTAACCGGTAACCATTGCCGCGCAGCGTCACAATTTCAATATTGGCCGCTGCCGGCAATTTCTGTCTGAGGCGACTGATGTAGACATCCACAATGTTCGTCAGTGGGTCGTTCTGGCTCTGCCATACCCGGCTTATAATGCGCTCGCGGGTTAATACTTTACCGACATTTTCTGCCAGATAATTCAGTAACGCATACTCAAGGCGGGTAAGCGGGATATCTGCACCGTCACAACTCACCAGCCTTGAGGAGGTATCGAACACCAGCGCACCCACCTGCATCAGGTGAGTGGGGCCTGCGGAGGGTGGGTTTACCCGTCTGGCCAGGGCAATCACGCGTGCCAGCAGTTCGTCAAAGTCAAACGGTTTACACAGGTAGTCATCGGCACCCGCAGTTAACCCATGCACCCGCTCCCGGACATCATCCACCGCCGTTAACAACAGGATCATCGGCGCGGGTGTCAGGCTTTTGAGCGTATCCAGAAGGGTGACGCTGTCGTCGTGCCCGAACATCCGGTCCAAAATCAGGATCGCAGGCTGCTCCTGTTTCACCCGGGTTACCACCTGGTGGAAGGCTTGTTCAGTCACACACTCATAGCCCTCTGCGGTAAGTCCCCGGCTAATAAATGTCAGTAACGGCTTTTCATCGTCAGCGAGAAGGATTTTCATGGCTACTCTCTAAAGGCAGGCGAAGCGTAAAGGTGCTTCCTTTACCGGGTGCAGATTCTACATCAATACTGCCCCGGTGCGCTTTGGCGATGGCTTTGGCAATGGGTAACCCCAGGCCAACGCCACTGGCATCCCGCTGCAGACGCACGAACCGCTCAAATATGTGCTCCTGTTCAGCGCGGGTCATGCCCTTGCCCTGATCGCTGACTGATACGCTAAAATGGGTGTTACTGCAGGCCAGGCTGACACCAACCGGTTTGCACCCGTCAGAATACTTAACCGCATTGTCGAGCAAGACGGTGATCGCCTGCTCAAAACGCTGACTGTCAAGGCTGACAGTCAGTGTATCCAGTTCAGCGGGGCAGGCTAACGTAAACTGACGGTCAGGGTGGTGCTTTTGCCACGCGTCAACGAGCTGGCGAAGCAGGGGGGCGACCACCACATTCTGAAGGTGCAAATTAAGCTGGCTCATCTCAGCCCGCACCAGCAGCAACAAATCGTCTACCAGACTACTTAAATTCACGGATTGCTGGAGGATCACAGATAACGTTTCGCGGTAGGTGTCTTCATCGACGCTGGCCTGTCTAAGAGTCACCTGCGCCTCGCCCCGGATGATGGTCAACGGCGTGCGCAGCTCGTGAGAAATGTCAGCGATGAACTGGCGACGCCTGGCGTCGGTTTGTTTAAGCTGCTGGTTGGCAACGGTGAGTTCCCGTGTGCGCTGTTCAACTTCAAACTCAAGCTGCTTACGGGAAGCCAGCGCAGCCTGCTCGTGTTCGGCCAGCCGCGTGACCATGGTATTTAACGCCATGGCCAGCTCAATAAATTCACGATCCAGATTATCAGGAAAACGGTAATCGTAGTTACCCGTTGCAATCGACTCGGTACCGGCCTGGATCAGACTAAGCGGTTGATACAAGGAATTTACCAGCCAGTAACAGCCCAGAACAATGAACGGAGCGCCGATGACCCCCAGGCCAATGGTAAACCACATGATTGCCGTGTTCAGGGTATCAATGCTGGCATTGGTGACCGAGACTACCCGGCTTTGCCGGCTGACTGCCGCATTGATGGCTTCACGGAACTGGTTGTCGATGGTGTTCTCAAGCAAAGCCTGCAAGCGTTGCTGCTGGTTGAGCGGGGTATCAGAGGCACTGTCTACAATAGAGCGAAATTCACGAATAATGTCGTCTATCAGCGCGGCCAGCTCGTCGGTGTCTTCCACGCTGCCCTGGGTGATACTCGCACCGAGCGCTTCACGTTGCAGCACTTCAAGCTCCCGAATGCGACTCAGGGAGCGTTCGATCAGCTCCTGTTTATTGCGGACAATGGCCTGATTGGCATTCTGACCGAAAATCAGCTCGTCGGTCAGTTGTTTAAACAGTCGATAGGAGATGCTGGACAGTTGCTGATGCTCAGCAAGCAGCGACTGGGCAATCTGGCTCTGCTGAAGATTAGCCCGCGTCAGGTGAGCGGTAACCGCCGCACTACCTAGCGCAATCAGTAACACCAACGTGGCGATAGCGCCGAAAAAGTACAGTTTTCTTTTATACATACAGCAGTGGGCCTGTTAACGACACTGGTAATTACGCAGCAAGCCCCTGTTTTGGCTCAGTTTACATCGCTGTTTCAGGCGTTTTCGTCAGCAGCGTCGCCCGGGCGGCCTGTCAGTTGTGTTAACGCGCGCTGGGTTTGGCGCTGCAGGTCCCGGTGTATTTTCCAGTGCCCGGGACTCCAGCCAGCCAGAAACCGGTGAAAGTCAGCGCAGGCTAGCGGATACCCCCGGCGCCACTCCTCGCATAACGCCTGTCTGTCGTCAGCGGCGAGTGTTGGCGTGAGTGCAGTGTTGAGATGGTCGAAGTACACCTCAAGACAGGCCTCGGTGTGTGCCAGTAAATCGTTTTCTGACAGGGCGCTGCCAAGAAAGTAGGCCACGTCCTGGCTACCAATACCACCACCACAATACTGAAAATCTACCGCCGCACAATCGTCCATCGCCGGCGTAAAGCAAAAGTTCGCCACTTTCGCATCGCCATGGACCAGGGTTTGCCAATGACACTGGTGGAGTGTGTCGCTGATGTTCTGGGCATACTGTTTAAGCGGGCCGTCAGCCATTGCCCGCCACTCCGCATGACGCGTCGCCAGATGCCAGTACGTGCCCCGTTCCCAGAGCGCCGATGAAGGCATCGCAAGGCCACAGGCATGAAATTCTGCCAGCCACTTCAGTACAGTCTGGCATTGCGCCACCGTGAGCACCTCTGGTAGGGCCGTGTAACCCGCGGCGGCCAGGTCTTCCATTACCAGTAGCCAGTGATCGCCGCGACGCTGATGCGCCACCAGCGCCGCTGTGGCACAGCCTGGTCCGAGCCGGGGCTGAATATCTTCGTAAAATGCCGTCTCCACGGCAAATGAGTGCAGTTTGCGCTGATGACTATGGGCAGACTGCCAGCCTTTCGGGTGGTGGCCTTGGGCATCACCACTTTGGCCACCAGGTTGCGCCTGGCTATTGGTGAGTAAATCCGCGCACAGGTTCCGTAACCGCTCCACAGCGGCTGGATTTCCGCGATCAGCTGAACAGCCGGATCGTTTAAGGCTTCCGCAACCCATGACAGCCAGTCGGCCTGCATAGGCATTTTCCTCCAAAAAAAAGGCCGTATCTGTTGATACGGCCTTGGTCATTACGTGTTGCTATCAGCCCGCTTTCGTGGCCGGTGCTGACGCCCGCGACGTGCTGTTAGCGAATGTCGCGAGGCGGCCGGATACGGCCAGTTCAGGACGCTTATCGTCGGCGGAACCCACCAGGGTTATATTGCCAAACGTTTCGTCAATGGCCTTGGGCAGGGCCATCGGATGAGACACACTGACGCGTCCCTGGCTGCGCGCCGGCGTGATTACCTCAGCAGAGGCTTCAGCTGGCGCGGTGGCCTGCTTTTCAGGC
>JBPEWW010000341.1:0-4156 GCA_052032275.1 Alteromonas sp.
CCTGCCACGATGAACAGGATGTAGGCCTGCGGTGGCGAACCGTCAAAGGTGCCGCTGGGGTCACGGTAAGATAACACCATAAATATGATGCCCAGTAACGTGACAAAGGCCGCGACTGCGGCGCCTGTCTGTTCCCGGATGTCAGCAACAAACTGCCGGCGTGATGCGGCAGATACGCCTGATAACAACAAATACAGGGCCAGCAAGGCAGCCACAAAATTAGTACTTTGCTGTGAAGTCAGAAAAGGGGCGACCAGGGCGCCGATGAGATAACACAGAAACATCGACCACAAAAACAGCTTCCCAGCCGAGCAGTGGACCTGACTTCCCTTGCGGGTCAGACTGGCCACCGTGCCGGATACAATCCCAAGCGCGCCGCCGCCAATGTGTGCGTACAACAGCACGTAAGCGGAAAAATGGAAAAACAGATGACTGTCGGCGGGAACCTCTAGCCGGAGCGCCAGCGCCGGGCTGGTAAATAGCAGCGCTGCCAACCCTGTAAGTATGCCGTAGTGCCGGGTGTACATTAACTATCACTCTGTGATGGGATTGATGCCACCGTACCTCACCTTAGCCCTATTGCACAGCGTAAGAGTGTTTCTGAATGTGTGAGCACGGGGGACTATGGTGAAAGGTCTGCCTTTCATAGTTTGTGATGTTACTCCGGGCGGAGCGGTGGGTGTCCAAGGTCCACACAATTGTGGGTGTCCCAGATCAACACAGAACCACAAACAAAACTGTGGGTGTCCATGGGCTAACAACTGTGGGTGTCCAAGGTGGACACAACACAGAACCACAAACAAAACTGTGGGTGTCCATGGGTTAACAACTGTGGGTGTCCAAGGTGGACAATTCAGTGGGTGTCCAAGGTGGACAAAGGTATGCAGGCATTCAATAACGGCACGGGGGGAGTGGGCCGGCGAGCAAAAAAAAAACGGCGCCAGAGGCGCCGTTCAGTGTCCGGGAAGACAGGTGTATCAGGCGTTGCCAATCTCAATGAGTCTGGGCTTTTTCGCCTCGGGTATGACACGCTCCATATCGATATGCAGCAGGCCGTTGGCCATATCGGCGCCTATCACGTTGACGTGATCGCCAAGCTGAAACTTACGTTCAAAACTCTTTTCAGAAATGCCTTTATGCAGGAATTTGCGCTCTGCCTTGTCGTTCAGGGGCTGTGGTTTGCCGGCCACAGTCAGAGTGTTTTCCTGAACTTCAATGGTCACATCGTCCTGACTGAAACCCGCAATCGCCATCGTAACGCGATATTTGTCCTCACCCAGTAACTCAATGTTATAGGGCGGGTAGGCACTCTGCTTTTCAGTCCGGGTGGCAGCATCCACTAAAGATGCCAGGTGGTCTGAACCAATGAAAGAACGGTAAAGTGGAGATAGATCGATAGTACGCATAGTCATATCCTCAAAATTAAGCAATATGGTAAATAAGGTGCCCCGATAAACGGCGGCGGTGGTGTCGGCCTGACTGTTCAGCGCCGACATAACCTATATAGGGCTGCGAAAACCCGTTTCAAGAGACTTTTTGAAAAAATTTACTCTGCTTGAGACTTTACGACCTGGCCGGCCTTCATCACAAACGTCACATGCTCCAGCGTGCTCATGTTCTCAAGAGGGTTGCCCGGGACTGCGACCACATCTGCAAACCTGCCTTTTTGCAGGCTGCCAAGCCGGTCTGTTTGTTTCAACAATCTGGCTGGGTTGATGGTGGCGGCCTGAATGGCCTGCATGGGTGTCATACCAAATTTCACCATGCGGGCAAACTGCTTACCATTATCGCCATGGGGGTACACACCGGCATCGGAGCCAAATACCATGTTCACCCCTGCGGCAACCGCCTTTTGAAAGTTGTCGCGCTGGCGCTGTCCTACGGTGCGCTCTTTATTCAGGCTTTCTGCGAGGATCCCGGCTTCTTCACCTTGCTCTAAGATGTACTCGGTGACGTAGATGTCCATGGAGAAATAGGTACCGTGCTCCCGTGCCAGTGCAATTGCCTCATCATCAAGCAGACTGGCATGCTCCACCGAGTCCACCCCGGCCCGGATCGCGTCTTTAATGCCGCTGGTACCGTGGGCGTGGGTCGCCACCGTCAGCCCGCGCAAGTGGGCTTCCTCCACCAGTGCCTGCATCTCTTCCAGCGTATACTGCTGGACACCCACTTTGGTCCCTTTCGACAACACCCCGCCGGTGGCGCAGAATTTGATGACATTCGCGCCGTACTTGATGTTGCGGCGCACCGCTTTACGCACTTCCCAGGGCCCGTCGGCCACACCGTCACTGTAGGCCGCGTATTCAAATGGCAGCAGATTATTGTCACAGTGCCCACCGGTGACACCCAGTGACGGCCCGGCCACAAACATTCTTGGTCCTATGATATCGCCGGCATCAATGGCATCACGCAGAGCCACATCGGCAAAGCCCGGTGCGCCGACATTGCGCACCGTGGTGAAGCCGGCCAGTAGGGTTTGTTTAGCATGCTTCACGCCGGTGATGGTGGCCCGGGGCAGAGAAACGGCCAGCCGCTTGTAACCGTGCTTGCTGGCGTCACTGGTCAGATGGACGTGCATGTCCATAAACCCCGGCATCAGGGTGGCATCACCCAGCGCAATGGTGTCGGCACCGTCTGGAATGGTTACCCGGGCACGTTGCCCGGCATCGACAATGGTATCGCCGTCAATGATCACTACAGCGTCCGTTATCACAGTGCCGTCTTCAACATCCAACATCCGGTCGGCAGTTAACACCTTGGTTGCTGCCCCGGCGCTAGCTGCCAGCCCCATGACCAGCAACATCATTATCAGTTTCATCACGCATCCTTCAGTAAAAATTTGTGTCACTTTACTGCATCACGCATGAATTAAAAGAGGCGGACACCGGCGACAGGATCAATGGGGGAGGGGGTGAGATAAGTGTCTCGTGGGACTTGCGCTATCTCTGGTTGCGACGCTGGCGAGCCACCGCCAGACCAAACAGGAGCAGTGTCAGGGCGGCTGGCAAAAAGTCACCGAAGTAATGATAGGGTGTCATGCCCCGGGTGGTCGTAATGGGTGCCGTTATGCTGCCCGCCTCGAATTGCATCAGTCGGGCAATAGTCTGACCCCGGTGATCCACAAACGCGGTAATACCATTATTGGTGGCGCGTACCACCGGGCGCCCCATTTCTGCAGCCCGGGCGCGGGCAATCTGCAGATGTTGGGCCGGGCCGTGAGATTTACCGAACCAGGCGTCATTGCTGACGGTAATGATCATATCCGTGTCGTCATGCACGTTGGCCATAACCTGACGGGGAAAGGCAATTTCGAAACAGATAGCCGGGGCCAGCCGGATCCCGTTGGCCAGCAGGTTGCGCTGTTGGAAGTCTCCCCGCGAGAAGGAGGACATGGGTAAGTCAAACAGCGGCGCCAGCGGCCGCAACACATCTTCAAAGGGGACGAACTCGCCCACCGGAAGCAAGTGGTGTTTGGCATAGCGATTGGGATGGGCGTACCGGTACTGCCCCGCCGCTTGGTTTGCCCCGGCTTTGCCCAGCACCAGCAGGGTGTTCCAGACTTCCTCTGACTCCCAGTTGTAATTCACAATGCCAGTGATAAGAGCGGTATCTTCCTGCGCCGCCCGGGTGTCCATGGCGGCCAGATAGTCCAGTGCCAGGAATTCCATCTTTGGCACAGCCGCTTCCGGCCAGATGATCAGATCGCTGTCCCACAGCCCTTCAGTCAGGGTGCGGTACTTATTCATGGTGGGTAAATCCTGTTCGGGCACCCACCGCAACGATTGCTTAATGTTGCCCTGCACCATGGCAACCTGATAGGTCTTATGGGGGGTCACCCAGTCGTACTGTCCCGCTACCCAGCCACTGACATACGCAATTGTCACCGCCAGCGACGCCCGCAGCCAGTCTGCCCGACTGCTGGCCACAGCCAGTAAGGCGGCCAGGGCCACCAGCAGCGCCGCCACACCGGTTTCACCCAGGATGGGAAACCAGCCCTGTAACGGGCTGTCTAACTGGCTGTAACCTAACGACAGCCAGGGAAAGCCGGTCAGTACCCAGCTGCGTAACCATTCACTGAGCATCCAGCATGCCGGCAACACCAGCGGCCACAGCCGCGCCACAAAGAACCGTTTGGTTAACCAGAACGCCAGCGCCG
>JBPEWW010000342.1:0-10344 GCA_052032275.1 Alteromonas sp.
TGATAGCATGCGCCCCACTGCGGAGAATGTGCCGCCGTGATCACCCGCTGCTGAATATCATCCGCCAGCCAGTGATATAGCGCCGACGCGACGCCTCCCATGAGGGTCAGCGGCAGCGCCCCCACGCAGGCCCGTCTGGCCAGGGCCGACAGGTAAGCAGCGCCATCTTCAATGATGCCGGCTGCAACCGGCTCCTGACGGGTTGCCGCAGCGATAATGGCAGGCGCAAGTTCGGCCAGCCTGCCCGGGCTACTTACATGCAACTGTTCCACTATTTCACTGGCACTGCCGCATTCATAGTGAATACACACTACCTCTACTACACCCGATTTTTCTTCTACCCCATCGAGCGCCCGTAGCGTGTGCGCGACCGCCTGCCGGCCTATCCAGCCCCCGCTGCCTTTATCTCCTAACCACAGGCCGTGGCCGCCATACTCACTGAAGCGGCCCGCCTGCAATGTGGCCGCACACGATCCGGTGCCGGCCACCAGCGTGGCACCGTTATTCCCTGCATGCGCGCCGGTTACCGCTGCCTGGAGATCAGAGATACTGTGAAAATGTGCAAACGGATGCTGCCACTCATGCAATCGCCGCAGCACCGACGGCACATTGGCCCCCGCCAGCCCTGCACACACGGTGGCGCGCGACAACGCCCCGGCTGAGGTGTACCCGGCCTGGGTGAGCCCGGCGCTAACCGCGTCCACCAGCGATTCACAGGCTAACGGGAAGTTTTGCGCTGCGTTGGCAGGCCCGGCATGTGCGGCAGCCACCTGTGTCCCGTCGCGGGTAAATACCTGCACTTTGCAGTGGGTTCCCCCGCCATCCACGCCTACAATAAGTGGTTCCATAATGCTGCATCCGGTCGCTGTATGCTGACTGCCTTCGTTGACAGCCAGTGTACAAAATGGCGACCGGGTGTGCATGACTATTTTAGGGTGACCTGATGACCCTCAGGGTCCCACTGATTACTGGTAAGACCAGACTAATTGCTAAGGCGCAACAGGCGGTTTGTGCATAAAGTTAATGGTATGCAGGACATCACTTATCCGTACCGGTACTGGCGATTCTTCGTGGTGCTGGTGCACCTCCAGTGTGCCCGGTTTCTTTTGATTAACGTGTGGCGGTATTACGATTAATCCATGAAAACTATTAAAGATGACGCCGATGTACTGGTCGTCCTAATATTAAGTGGTGCGATGACACTGGGTATGGTGCCCTTTATCGTCATACGCTATCTTGCTGGCGACTGGCTGATCCTCACGCTGGATGCAGGCGCATTTCTCGCTACCCTGACGCTGTTTATGTACGTGTTTCTGACCCGTAAAACCGCTATCGCCCGCTGGTTAGTGGCCATTCTGTGTGTGGTGGTTATGTTTCTGACAGTGCACATTAAGGGCGTAGAAAACCTGATGTGGATCTACCCCGGTCTGGCGGCGCTGTTTTTTCTGCTTATTCCCAATACGGCGCTTTCCATTGGCAGCGCCTTTCTGCTGGTAGTCACCATCATGATATGGCCGCAGGTCAGCACCGCGGTAATGGCCCAGTTTCTGGTGACCACCATCAGCCTGTTGCTCTTTTGCTTTGCCTTTTCCTATCGGGCGCGCAAACAGCAGCAAGAGTTAAGCAGCCTGGCCACCGTCGACCCTCTGACCGGCGCGGAAAACCGGCGCGCGCTGGAAGAAGCCTTATTGTCAGTCACCGGCCGGTTGTCACGCTATCCGGAGCAGCGCGCCTCGGTGCTGATGATCGATTTAGACGAATTTAAAAGCATTAATGATACCTACGGTCACGGCGTCGGCGATGCGGTACTCAAAAACTTCGCAGAAACCATTCAAAGCCGCATCCGGGCGTCAGACGGGCTGTACCGGTTTGGGGGCGAGGAGTTTGTGGTCATTGCCGAGCATACCGCGCTGAAAGAAGCGCACCACCTGGCGGAGACCCTGCGTCTGGCGATCGAGCAGAGTATTGTGCATGAGGGCGTGAATCTGACCATTTCCATAGGGGTGGCGGAGTATCACCCCGGTGAGTCCAGCTATCAGTGGCTGGGGCGCGCGGACGCCGCTCTCTACCGGGCCAAACAGACCGGCCGCAATGTCAGCTGCACGGCCTGAGTCAGCCCACCACCACATCTAAAATCATCATGATCACAAAGCCAATTAACAGGGTAAAGGTGGCCAGATTCTGGTTGCCGCCCTGATGGGTTTCGGGAATGATTTCATCGCTGATGATAAACAACATGGCCCCCGCAGCAAAGGCCAGCGCCAGCGGCATGAGCAGGGCGGCGCCGGAGACCGCCAATGCCCCCACCAGTCCGCCCACCGGTTCAACCAGGCCTGAGGCAACCCCAATTAACGCACACCGTATGGGGGTGTAACCTACTGAGAGCAGGGCCACCGCCACCGCCAGCCCCTCGGGAATATTTTGCAAGCCGATCCCCAGCGCCAGGCTGACACCGTTTGCCACTTCGCCGCCGGCGAAGCCGACACCCACCGCCAGCCCTTCCGGAAAATTGTGTAGGGTGATGGCTATCACAAATAACCAGATTTGCCCCAGCTTGGTGTTATCGGCGCCTTCGCGGCCACTGGTAAAGTGCTCATGGGGCGCATGCTGATGAATAATAAATAAGGTGCCTGCCCCAACGAGTACCCCCAGTGCGATCGCCACCGCACTGACATATTCAGAGCCATAACTGTCGGTGGCGTATTCCAGTGCCGGCAACAGTAATGAAAAGAAGGTGGCGGCCAGCATGATCCCTGCGGCCAGGCTTAATAACCCGTCTTCCATGCGCCGGGATAAGGTACGAATAGCAAATACGCCCAGACTGCCCGCTGCCGTGCCCAGGCTCGCACATCCACTGGCTACAACTCCCATTAATACTACCTGCGATGGCTCCATAGCGACTCCAGTGGTGTTCTGTTCAGATTAATACTGCGTGCGACCGGCTTTCGGTCAGTAACGACAACACAGCGCCTGTTACCGGTGACGCACAATCCGTGGCACCCGGGCAGACACCCGGGTCATCAGCTCATAGCCGATAGTACCGGCATGTTGCGCCACGGTATCAATGGGCACCTGCTCACCCCAAAGCTCCACCCGATCACCGGGCGTCACACTGGCGAGCTCCGTGACATCCACGGTAATCATATCCATAGAGACCCGCCCCGCCAGCGGGGCCGGTTGCCCGTTGACCGCAACTGGCGTGCCGTTCGG
This sequence comes from Alteromonas sp., assembly GCA_052032275.1. Taxonomy (GTDB): domain Bacteria; phylum Pseudomonadota; class Gammaproteobacteria; order Enterobacterales; family Alteromonadaceae; genus Alteromonas. Next base: position 3,211 of record JBPEWW010000342.1, read on the forward strand.
ACAGTGCCGGGGGTACCCGTCGGCATACCCTATTCCAACGGTGGCGATCCGGGAGCGACGCCTGGCCTGCCAGCCCTGGCCGTAGCCTACCCACTCTCCCGCCTCTACCGTGCGCACCGCCATGACCGTTGAGCGCAGCGTCATGGCAGCGGCCAGGGTGACCGTGTCGGCCACGGCGGCGGGGGCACTGCCAAACACCGCCACCCCGAGCCGGTTCCAGTTGGCGTGACTTTGTGGCCATACCAGCGTGGCCGGCGAATTGGCAATACTTACTGGCAGTGCGGTTTGCCGGGTTAACTGTGAGAACGCCTGCAGTTGCCGGGTCGTGAACGGATTGGCAGCATCATCGGCACAGGCGAGATGGGTCGCCAGTACGGTTTCACCTGTCACCAGCTCGCTGAACTCCGATAACAGGGCCGGCACCTCCTCAACAGCAAACCCTAACCGGTGCATACCGGAGTCCACTTTCAGCCAGATATGCGGACGGCGGGCCACCGGGGTGGCCTGTAACCATTCCAGCTGCTGACGGTGGTGCACCACTAAAATACACTGGCTGGCATGGGCCAGAGCACATTCACGCATCTGATGCGGGCCTTCCAGAACCACCAGCGGTACCGTCACACCGGCGTCCCGCAGCGCCATGGCTTCTTCCATAATCGCCACCGCAAACCGGGGGCTGAGATCGCGGAGTAACCGGGCCACATTGACGGCCCCATGGCCGTAGGCATCGGCTTTAATGACGGCCATACTCTGACTCTGCGGGGCCAGGGCCTGCAGGGCTTTGAAGTTGTTTACGATGGCATCGGCGTGAATAATCGCCTGAGTCTGTCTGCTCACCTGGCAAGGCGTCCTGTCTGTATTACGGGTTTCGGGCAAGTGTACCACGCCCGTGTAATTATAAAATTCCAGGCTATACAATTCCCCGCAGATCCCCTATTCTCGGTCCCAGCAGCCCCTATTCCTGCGATGCTTTCAGGCAAGCCTGCCCGGCCGCGGGAGCAACCACAGGTACCCTATGACTACATCCGACTCTCACACTCTGCTGGCAGAACTGGACCGCATCGTCTCTGAAGGCCGTAACCCGGATACCATGGACATTGATGTCCTGTCGACGGAAGGCATTTTAGCGCGGATCAACCACGAGGACGCCAAAGTCGCCCCGGCCGTGGCCAGTGAGTTGCCGGCAATTGCGGAAGCCGTGGACATTATCGTGCACCAATTGCAGCAGGGCGGAAGGCTCATTTATACCGGCGCCGGCACCAGCGGCCGGCTGGGTATACTGGATGCGGTAGAATGCCGCCCGACCTTCAGCGTGGCCGATTCCCTGGTGCGGGGTGTCATTGCCGGGGGCGAGACTGCCATCACGCAGGCGGTGGAAGGCGCAGAAGATAATCAGGCGCAGGGCCAGCGTGACCTGGAGGAACTGGATCTCACTGCCAACGACGTGGTCGTTGGCCTGTCTGCCAGCGGACGCACCCCGTATGTGCTGGGGGCCCTGCGCTATGCCAACCAGCTCGGGTGTGCCACGGTGGGTGTTGCCTGTACCCCGCAGGCCCCGGTGCTGCAAGAGGCCGGCACAGCCATTTGTCCTGAGGTCGGCCCCGAGTGCCTGACCGGCTCCACCCGAATGAAAGCAGGTACCGCGCAAAAGCTGGTGCTGAATATGCTCAGCACCGCCACCATGATCAGATTGGGCAAAACCTATGAAAACCTTATGGTCGACGTTAACGCCAGCAATCAAAAACTGCACGCCCGCGCGAAGCGCATCGTGATGCAGGCCACTGACTGCGATGCAGCGCGCGCCGAAGAAGCGCTGGCGCAGGCGGATAATCAGGCTAAGGTGGCCATTCTGATGCTGCTGACCGACAGCGGCGCAGACGAAGCCCGGGCCCGGCTGGCTAACAATGACGGCTTTCTGCGCCGGGCAGCCGGACGCTCATGAAACTCTGGCTGTTACTGATTGCTGTAATCGCGGCGCTGGTGACGCTACCGGCGGCGGCAACAGCCAGTATTACCGTTGGCGCGGAACGCCCCGCCCTCTATCTGCCGGCACTGCAGCAGCAACGGGTTGCATTGGTGGTCAACCAGACCTCGCGGGTGGGACAGACCCACCTGGTCGATTATCTGCTGGAACAAAACGTCAATGTGGTGTCGGTGCTGGCACCTGAGCACGGCTTTCGCGGTAACCAGGGTGCCGGTGAAATCATTGATGACGCCGTCGATCCGGGCACCGGCATTCCGATCTTGTCGGTGTACGGGGCGAACAAAAAGCCCACGCCTGCCATGCTGGCCAATGTGGATGTGCTTGTTTTCGACATTCAGGATGTGGGCGCGCGTTTTTACACCTATATAAGTACGCTGCACTATGTGCTTGAAGCCGCCGCCGAACAGGCGGTGAAGGTAATGGTCCTGGACCGGCCCAACCCGCATATTGCTACGGTAGACGGGCCGCTGCGCAGGCCCGGCTTCACCAGCTTTGTGGGCGTGGATCCGCTGCCTGTGCTGCACGGCATGACCGTGGGCGAACTGGCCCGCATGATCAGGGGCGAGGGCTGGATTGCCAGCGCCAACGCGCTGGACCTGCAGGTGGTGCCGGTGGCCAACTACCATCGCAACGCATCCTGGTCGCTGCCGGTGCCCCCCAGTCCCAATCTGCCGAATGATCTGGCCATCCAGCTATACCCGTCACTGTGTTTCTTTGAAGGTACCGCGGTCAGCGTTGGCCGGGGCACCGCCTGGCCTTTCCAGCTGTTTGGTCATCACCAGGTGCGTCTGGGTGACACCCGGATCGTGCCCGGGTCTGTGCCGGCTGCGCCGGCCCCAAAACTGGCAGGTAAAGCGCTTTATGCCACCCGGCTGACCCAGCCACCTGCAACCGGCCTGGACTTATCCTACCTGCTTAGCGCCCATCAGGCGTTTACCAAGGCTAGTGTGCCGTTTTTCACCCGGCCTGACTTTTTCGACAAACTGGCCGGCACCGATGCTTTGCGAAAGGCAATCGTGCGGGGAGACAGCGAAGCGCAGATCCGGGCCGGGTGGCAAGCCGATCTGGCGGCCTTTCGCGAGCAGCGTAAGCCCTACCTGCTTTACCCTGACACTCTTCAGGCACAATAGCTCAGGGCTAACCGGCGTTGCCAATCCGGTGGGCACGCATTTGCGCCAGGCCGGCGGCCAGCCAGTGCAGCACGAACTGTTGGGAGACCTGCAGCAGCGCAGGCGCAAGCGGCTGGTCCGGTTGCCCGCCAATACTGACTAACGACACGTCAGCCGAACGCGCAGCCACCGCGTCATCATCTATGGTCAGACTGATACAGTGAGCGCCGGCTGAGTGCGCCTGTGCGCACCATTGGCGCACGTCCCCGGCCTCTGCCGCGTCCGTGACGGCCAGTAGTACGTCGTCCTTGCCCAGCCCGGCCAGCAGGTGCTGTTGCTGATACCCATCGGCACTGTGCTGAGTAACAATGCCCATGCGCTGTAACTGGCGGGCAAAGTCGCTGGCTACCGGCACGCAGGCCCCGGCACTGACTACCACGACCTGACGGGCCCGTTTCAGCAGCAGCACGGCCCGCTCCAGCGCCAGCGGCGAATTCGCCTGCCGGGTAGCGGTGAGCACCTGCGTGCTGGCAGTCAGCCACTTATCGCCTACCAATGCCAGCGGATCAAACATCCTGATATCCGCCCCCAGACTGACATCGCTGGCAGTTTGGTCAAGCGCATCGATCACCGCCTGACGAAAGGCCGGGTAACCGGTAAAGCCGAGTTTCTGGGCAAACTTTACCACACTGGACTGACCCACCCCCGCCGCTTCAGCCAGTGCCTGGGAGGACCAGTCCCGCAGCGCCGCCGGGCGATCCAGCGTCAGCGCCGCCAGTTTTGCGTGACTGGCAGAAAGTTCAGGGCGTAGACGGCGAAGGGAATCAAACACAGACATGCTCTGTCATCTTGGGCTGGGTTAAGATTCGCCTACTATAAACCAGTTGATAAGATTAACAAAAACCCGTTAAATACGGGTATCGTCCACCCGCGGAGCTGTGATGACGGACGCCTTACCGGACACGCCGACCTCGCTTACTCACCCGCCGTCAGCCTCGCACTGGCAGGCGTTTCTCGACGGTTTACCCGCGTTTCTCAGTGACGAGCACATTATTCGCGATCTGCCCCGCCGTCTGGCCCTGGCCACCGATGCCAGCTGCTATACCCAGACGCCGCGGCTGGTTGTTACCGTGCCTGATGTGGCCGCCATGCGTTCGCTGCTGGTGCTGGCGCATCAGCATGGCATTGCCGTCACCTTCCGGGCGGCCGGCACCAGCTTATCCGGGCAGGCCATATCTGATTCGGTGCTGGTGATGCTCACCCGGGACTGGACCGCCAGCGAGATCCTGGCAGACGGCAAATTCATCCGGCTGCAGCCCGGTATTATCGGTGCCCAGGCCAACCGGCTGCTGGCGCCTTATCAGCGCAAAATTGGCCCGGATCCGGCTTCAATTAATACCTGCAAAGTGGGGGGAATTGCGGCCAACAATGCCTCGGGGATGTGTTGTGGCATTGCCCATAACAGCTATCACACCCTGACTGACATGCATCTGCTGCTGGCGGATGGCAGTGAGGTGAATACCGCCGATGCTGCCAGCGTGCGGCGCTTTCGCGCACAGCACGCGCCGCTGCTGAAGCGCTTAGCCGAACTGGCGGCCACAGTGCGCGCAGACAGTGCGCTGGCCGAGCGGATCCGTCACCTGTACCGGCTCAAAAATACCATGGGGTATGGTATCAACGCGCTGCTCGACTTTGATGATCCCCTCGCGATGCTGACCCACCTCATGATTGGCTCCGAAGGGACGCTGGGATTCATTGCTGATATTACCTACCGCACCGTGCCCGTGCCAGCGGCCCGGCAAAGCGGACTGTTTTTATTTCCCTCCGCGCGCCATGCGTGTAACTGCATTCCCGCGCTGGCCAGCGCCGCTGTGGATGCCGTCGAACTGATAGACACCCGGGCGCTGCGCAGCGTCACCGGGTTATTACAGCCTTTCTATGCGCTGAGTATTCCTGAGGGGGCGGTGGCACTGCTGATTGATGTGACAGCAGATACCACTGCTGCGCTTAAAGCCCGCCTGGACACTGTGGCGCAACAGTTAGCCGTGGAAGACGGTATGCTACCCATGCAGCCATTTACTGCCGACCCGGTGCTGATTGAACAGCTCTGGCAAATCCGCAAGGGACTGTTCCCGGCGGTAGGTGCCAACCGGCCTGACGGCACCACCGTGATCATCGAAGATGTGGCCTTCCCCCTCCAGCAACTGGCTGACGGGCTGGATAGCCTGACCGCCTGCTTCGATAAACACGGTTACGCAGACGCGATCATTTTCGGTCACGCGCTGGATGGCAATGTACACTTTGTGTTTGCCCAGCGGTTTGACAGTCCGGATGCGATTGCCCGCTACGACCACTTTATGCAGGATATCGTCCGGCTGGTGACGGTTGAGTTCGACGGTACGCTGAAAGCCGAGCATGGCACCGGGCGCAATATGGCCCCCTTTTTACGGGATCAGTGGGGTGATGCCGGTGTGGCAGTGATGCAGCAAATTAAGCAGCTGATCGACCCGGCCGGGATCCTTAACCCGGGTGTCATTATCAATCCGCACCCTGAGGCCCATGTCACCCACCTCAAGTCGCTGCCCGCCGTCGATGCAGACGTGGATAAGTGTATTGAATGTGGCTTCTGTGAACCCCAGTGTCCGTCGCGCCACTACACCCTGACACCGCGCCAGCGTATTGCACTGCGCCGCCGGCAACAGGCGATGCCTTTGGCCGACCGTACCCGCATCGACAGCGCCTTTACCCATCTGGGCATAGACTCCTGTGCGGCCACCGGGATGTGTGCCACTACCTGTCCGGTAGGCATTGATACCGGCAAATGGATAACCACGCTGCGGGCCCGTCAGGCCAGCCATCCGTGGCTGGCCAAAGCCGCGTTAGCCAGCTGGCCGGCGCTCTCCGCGGTGCTGCGCAGCGGACTCACCGTCAGTCATGCGCTGGCCAAACAGTTCGGCGAGGGTCGCTTCAGCCACCTTGCTCAGCACCTGCATACCCGATCAGGCAAACGTTTGCCTGTATGGTACGCCGCGGTGCCGGCCGGCGCGCATGCTGCCCGCCCCCATACTCCCCCTTCACACCGAAAGATGGTGTACCTGCCAGCCTGCCCGAACCGCGTATTTGGCGCACCAGCAGAGAGCCCGGCACTGCCCGACGTGGTTGCCAGTCTGTGCCAGAAAGCCGGTATTGAGCTGCTCACGCCTGCCAATATGAGTGCACTGTGCTGCGGCCAGCCCATGCTCAGCAAAGGCTACCCGCAGCAGGCACACACACAGCAGGCACACTGGCAAAAGGCGATCGCGCAACTCTCTGAGCGGGGGCGCTGGCCGGTTGTTACCGATGCCAGTCCCTGCGCGGCATTATCTTCATCAGTTGCGTCTGAGGTTAAGACACTGGAACTAAGTGAGTATTTACTATCATATATTGTTCCCCGGGTTAAGATTGTGCAGCAGCATCAACCGGTGTTACTGCATGTGACCTGCGCCTCCGCGAAGCAGGATAATGGCCAGGCGTTGCGGGCCCTGACCCGCCTTTGCACCAGTCAGGTTGTGGAAGCAGACGATATTGCCTGCTGTGGTTTTGCCGGGGATAAGGGCCTGTTTGAGCCGGCACTTAACGCCAGCGCGCTGGCATCGCTTAAGCCGCAGGTTCCCGCGCAGTGCGCCGGGGGAGTCTCTAACAGCCGCGGTTGTGAAATTGGTCTTACTGCGCACAGCGGGGTGGCCTTTCAGCATGTGGCATACTTACTGGACGCCGTCAGTGAGCCCTTACCCCAGGGGACCCTGGCATGATGCCGCCGGTCTCGCTGGCGTCACTGATCACCGATGCCCTGCCCCATTACCAATGGCCGGCACTCGCGCAACGCCACCTGCGCTATACCGATATTGAGCCGCTCATCACCCGGCTTGAGGGCGCCGCCCAGGTCACGGTTGAACGCATTGGCAGCAGCTATGAAGGCAGACCGATTCAGCGCATCAGCATGGGACACGGACCGATTACCGTGCTGGCATGGACCCAGATGCACGGTGATGAACCCACCGC
>JBPEWW010000343.1:0-1915 GCA_052032275.1 Alteromonas sp.
CGGTTCACGTCCCCGGCGGTGGCAATGGAGTCAATGCCCGTCTTATTCAGGGTCTGGTGCATTAACTTTATATTCGGTTTGAGCACCCCATGAAACTGAAAGGTTTGTCGGGTTGTCAGCCGAATGCTGCCATAAATGCTGTGATCTTCTGCAAACTTGTCAATCACCAGCCACTGTTCAGGGGTAATCACACCACCCGGTAAACGCGCCCGCAACATCACATTATGCAGCGGCTCAAGCTTCTGCTTACTGCGCTCGGCCCGGATATCGCGGTCGTCCTGCTGATACATACCGTGGAATCGAATCAACTGGAAATTGTCCGCTGTGAATCCGCCGGTAAGATCATCTTTCAGGTCCTGCTCGATGGTGCCACGCAGGTGTCGGCTTTCACGCTTCAGGCGCTCGTTGTCAGAAAGCTTGCCTTCAACGACAAAAGGGGGTTTATCCTGGCTCATTAATACACATCCTTCTGGTAACGTTTGGCTTTACGAAGGGCAACGACATACGCCTTCGCTTCTTCTTCTGACTTATTGCCGTGGGTTTTAATTAATTCGATCAGGGCTGCCTCTACATCTTTGGCCATATGCATCGCATCACCACAAACGTAGAAGTGAGCGCCCTGCTCCAGCCACTCAAAGACGTCTTTACCGTACTCTTTGAGTTTATGCTGTACGTAGACTTTTTCTTCCTGCTCCCGGGAAAAAGCCAGCGTGATCTTATCCAGCAGACCGCTTTTCACGTACCCCTGCCATTCCACCTGATACAGGAAATCCTGGGTAAAGTGGGGGTTACCGAAGAACAACCAGTTTTTCCCGTCGGCGCCCTGTGCATCACGTTCCTGCATAAAGGCACGGAAGGGGGCAATGCCGGTGCCTGGCCCCACCATAATGACCGGCGTATCCGGATTTTCCGGGAGCCGGAAGTTGTCGTTATTTTCCACGAACACTTCCACCTCACCGCCTTCTTCCAGGTGCTCACACAGGAAACCCGATGCACCGCCCTGATGGCGATGACCAAACGCCTCGTAGTCAACGTGGGCCACGGTCAGGTGTACTTCGTCTTCAACTTCGGCCTGGCTCGACGCTATCGAGTACAGCCGGGGCGTCAGCGGTCGCATGGCATCTACCAACGCCTGTGCGGACAATTTACCAGGATGATCACGCACAATGTCGATTAACTGACGCTCAGCAATATATGTGCGCAGCGTCGCCTTATCTTCCATCAGTATGGCCAGTGACTCCGAGCCTGTGGCTGCCTGGTAGGCCTTGACGAAATTGGGGTAGCTCAACGTGAGCTCCAGCTTGCGCGACAGTGCCTCACTCAAAGACAGTGTGTCATCGCCCAGAGTAACCTGTTCATTGCCATCAAATGATAGTTCTTCTAAAAATGCCGATACCAGTGCCGGTGAATTAAGGAACCATACACCCAGCGCGTCGCCGGGCTGGTAAGTGATCCCGGAATCTTCCAGACTAATTTCAATATGCCGGATATCTTTCACCGAATCACGGCCGGTGATTTTTTGTGCGTCTAACAGCTCTGCTTTAAACGGCGCTTTTTTAGTATAGGTAGCAGTCGCACCCAGTGTCTGGGCGGCTGCACCTGTTTGCGCGGCCACGGAGGTCGCAGCACTGCCTGTACCAAAGTCGTCTTTTAGTGCACTGATGAATTCAGCGGTCCAGGCTTCAGCCTGCGCCTCGTAATCAACGTCGCAATCCGCTCTTGGCACTACTGCGGTGCCACCTAATTTGGCTAACCGGGCATCGAAGTCTTTACCAGTCTGACAGAAAAACTCATAGCTGGTATCACCCAGCCCTAACACACCGTATTTCAGCGACGGTAATTTGGGGGCTTTTTTGCTGTCGAGGAACTCGTGCAGTTCAATGGCATCATCCGGCGCATCACCCTCGCCATGGGT
>JBPEWW010000344.1:0-4035 GCA_052032275.1 Alteromonas sp.
AACCCCTTCGTTACTTCCAAAGTCACCGAGCAGGTGCTACTGCTGGCCCGTAAGCGTGCTGCCAAGCTGTTTGCTATGGATCTTGACCAGTTGCAGGTTGAACTGTCTATGTTCGACTGTAATGAGGAATTACGCGCCATTGTAGGCGAGGATGCCAACGAGCCCTATCGCGCTCTGCTGCGTCCTCTGCTGCGCCGGTTTATAGCTACCCGTGATGGCATTGCCGATTACCTGGCCGGTAAAAACCCGGACGAATCTGACTGGATCACCAGCAATGAAGAACTGATGGAGCCGCTGCTGCTGTGTTATCGCTCATTGTGCGACTGCGGCATGAAGGTGGTGGCTGACGGCATTCTGCTGGACACTATCCGCCGGGCCCGCTGCTTTGGCGTGCACCTGCTGAAACTCGACATCCGTCAGGACTCCGAACGTCACGCGGATGTGCTCAGCGAGCTGACCCGTTATCTGGGCCTGGGTGACTACGCACAGTGGAGCGAAGAAGACAAGCAGGCATTCCTGCTGCGTGAGCTCAGCTCCAAACGCCCGTTGTTCCCGGCGAAATGGAATGCATCAGACGACGTAAAGGAAGTGCTGGATACCTGCCGGGTGATCGCCAAGCACAGCGAGACGGGCTTTGGGATCTATATAATTTCCATGGCCAGTGAGGCATCTGATGTGCTGGCGGTGCAGCTATTGTTGCAGGAAGCGGGCGTAACCTGGCCCATGCCAGTGGCCCCCTTGTTCGAGACCCTGGACGACCTCAATAACTCCCCTACTGTCATGCGCAAGTTGCTGTCTATAGACTGGTATCGCGGGTATGTGAAAGGCCGTCAGTACGTCATGATTGGCTACTCTGACTCCGCCAAGGATGCCGGCGCCATCGCGGCAGGCTGGGCGCAGTATGAATCCCAGGAAGCCTTGGTTGCCCTGGCCGAAGAATTTAACTGTACCCTCACGCTGTTTCATGGTCGTGGCGGCACCATCGGCCGCGGTGGTCTGCCGGCCCATGCGGCTATTCATTCGCAACCGCCTGGCTCACTGGACGGAGGCTTCCGGGTAACCGAACAGGGTGAAACCATTCGCTATAAATTCGGTATGCCGCAGCTGGCGAAACGCAGTCTGGGCATATACACCAGCGCCATTATTGAGGCCATGCTGTTCCCGCCCCCGGCACCCAAGCAGGAGTGGCGTGAGCTGATCACCAAAATGGCCGCACTGGGCCGGGATAACTACCGTGCCACAGTCCGTCATGATAAAGACTTCGTGCCTTACTTCCGCGTGGCCACACCGGAACAGGAGCTGGGTAAACTGCCATTAGGCAGCCGCCCGTCTAAACGCAAACCCCAGGGTGGAATAGAAAGTCTGCGCGCGATCCCGTGGATATTCGCCTGGGCACAAACCCGCCTGGTGCTGCCGTCCTGGTTAGGCGTGATGCGCGCTATTGACAAAGTGAAATCAGAAAGCGACGAGAAAATCGTCAATGAAATGTTCAGTGAATGGCCGTTTTACCGGTCACGCCTGTCAATGCTGGATATGGTGTTTCATAAAGCCGATCCCCGCATCAGTGCAGAATACGACGCCCGGCTGGTGCCAGATGAGCTGAAACACTTTGGGAAAGCCTTACGTACCGAACTACAGGACAGCATTAAGTCACTGCTTGCGCTGACCGGACAGGACAGCATTATGGCCAACGACCCCTCCGGTAAGGAGTCGATGGAAGTACGTGCAGCCTATCTGCAGCCGTTACATTATCTGCAAATCGAGCTGCTGGAGCGGATCCGCAAAGCCGGCGAAGATGCCAGGAATACCGAGCTGGAACGGGCTATGATGGTAACCATTGCAGGCATTGCGATTGGTATGCGCAATACCGGTTAACAGCTTCACCGGCCCATAAAAAGCCCGCTTTCGCGGGCTTTTTTAATGGTGATTTAAGCGCTCTGCAAATGCTGTGCAAGCCAGCTCATCAGTTCTGTCATCATCTCGGTCTGATAAAAGGTCAGGCTGTGATCGCCGTGAGGAAATGTGACCAGCCTGTGCGGGTGGGACAGCTCAGAGAGCCGGGCTGCTGCGCGGCTGGCGTTATCATAACTGACCCGTAAGTCATCCGTGCCATGCAGTAATAATATGGGGACATTGCGGTTAAGCTCGTCCATCCACAAAATGGCAGAACGGCGTGTAAGCTCTGCTTGCTCATTCTCAGCAAAACCCGGAATCATACCGGCCAGCATTTTTTTCATTTCAGGACGGCGCTGGGTACTGGCAAACGCATCCACACTGCCAGCAATCATCACTGCTGCCGTAATGTCAGCCTTGTTGTGACGCAGGGTCAGCCAGTTCATCATGCTGCCCCTGCTCACGCCCACCAACGCTATTCTTTCGCGGTCTGCGCCGGGCAGAGTTTTTGCAATCTCAACCAGCCGCAACACATCATTTACATCATTACCACCGAATTCGTCGGTGCCCTCGCTGTAACGGGAGCCACGGTAGTTACTGGCCAGTACGATGTAGCCCTGTTCGGCAATGGGTAACAGCATGTTATACAGGCGCGTACGCGAAACATTGTGACGACTGTTGCCACCCCGGTTATAAATAACCACCGGTAATTTCGCTGTGGTGGCTGTGGTGGGATACGCAATCACACCGGAAATTGTCAGATCATCTGACTGATAGGTTAACCAGTGCGCATCTGTGTTTGCCTTTAGCCGCGCAAACTGCTGTGGATCGATACTGCGCTGCCAGCGTTCAGCCCGCAGCACTGGCTTCGACTGTTGTTTGACTGACGCCAGCCAGTCTGTATAGCTGGAAAACGGGATGGCTTCGCCGGTATAGATAAGCTCCGGTGAGCGAAATGCCTCAGGCGGCGGGGTATAAATTTCTTCGTCGGCACTCACCGGGAAGTTGATGAGCACCAGCAGCGCAGTAATTAACAGTCCTTGTTTCATTCATATTTCCTTTGTATTCACAGGCGCTATTAGCATACACCAATGGGGCGGCGGGGCTACTTGCAATGGGGATAAACATAAAAAAAGCGCCTTACCCGGCAGGTAAGACGCTTGTTAGTCACTGCATGCTGGTAGTACAGCAGCAATTAGCCGTTAACGAAGTCAACGCCCATTTTAATGTCGCCACGCAGGCCTTCCAGCATATCTTCTTTGGCTTTTTGTTCGAAGTCGCTTAGCTCACCGTAAGGCAGGATCTCTTCCACGCCGTTAGCGCCCAGACGTACCGGGTGCGCGAAGAATGCGGCGTCATCGCTGTCATCAGTTTGCACGTACGCGTATTCAACCACATTTTCGCCCTGCATCGCTGCGACCAGCGACAGACAGAAACGCGCCGCAGCCTGTCCCATCGACAGCGTCGCGGAGCCGCCACCGGCTTTTGCTTCTACTACTTCGGTACCGGCGTTCTGAATACGTTTGGTCAGGCTGGCAACTTCATCATCAGAGAAAGAGACACCTTCGACCTGCGACAGCAGGGGCAGGATTGTGGTACCAGAGTGACCACCAATAACCGGCACGTGCGTAGCGGCAGGGTCAACATCTTTCAGCTCAGCAACAAAGGTTTCCGCACGGATCACGTCCAGTGTGGTGACACCAAACAATTTGTTCTTGTCGTAACAGCCTTTCGCTTTCAGGGTTTCAGCGGCAATTGCCACCGTGGTGTTTACCGGGTTGGTAATAATACCCAGACAGGCAGAGGGGCAATGGTCAGCCACACCTTCTACCAGGGTTTTAACAATGCCGGCATTGATATTAAACAGATCAGAACGATCCATACCTGGCTTACGCGGCACACCGGCAGGGATCAGCACGACATCACATCCGGTCAGTGCATCTGCCAGGTCTTCTTTACCGTGACCGGTTACTTTTACCGCAGTGGGGATATGGCTCAAATCAACAGCAACACCAGGTACTACTGGCGCAACATCATACAGCGCTAACTCAGAACCTGCTGGCAGTTGTGTTTTTAACAACAAAGACAGCGCTTGACCAATACCACCGGCAGCACCTAACACGGCTACTTTCATACCATTTC
>JBPEWW010000345.1:0-15162 GCA_052032275.1 Alteromonas sp.
ACGCCATCTTCATGAAAACCGTTGTACCAGTATGCGCCACAAAAATGCAGGTTCTCCTGACCACAGATAAGATGGCGCTGTGACTGGGCGCTCACCATCGCATCACTATACTGAGGATGCGCGTACCGATAGCGACCGAGGATTTTTGCCGGGTCAATAGCGTCTGAATTGTTCAGTGTCACGCAAAAGGTGGTCTCGCTATCCAGGCATTGCAGTATATTCATATTGTAGGTCACAGTGGCCGGTGCCTGCTCTGCCCGGTCGGGATCATTGAGCTGATAATTCCAGCTTGCCCACGCCAGCCGGCGACGTGGTAACAGGCTAATATCAGTATGCATGACAACGTCATTTTCTGCATAGGGGATGTTGCTGAGAATATTGCGCTGATCCTCTGAAGGCTTAGCCAGCATGGCAAGCGCCTGATCACTGTGACAGGCAAATATCACCTCGTCGAACACCTCAACCCCACCAGTACCATCTTCCACGCACCATTTATCATGTTGTTTAAATACCTGTTTAACCGGGGTTTGCAGTCGAATTGCCTGTTCGAATCCGGCTACCAGTGGAGCAATATACTGACTGGAGCCCCCTTTGAGGGTATACCACTGAGGCCGGTCAGTAATATTCAGTAATCCGTGGTTCATAAAAAACTTAAGGAAAAATGTCAGCGGAAACTGGCGGGTCTGGGCAAGGCTGGCCGACCATATTGCGGCGCACATTGGCAGGATATAGTAGTTGGCGAAGTCGTCGCTAAGATTAAGCGTCTGAATATAGCCATACAGGGTTTGTCCGGATGTGTCTGCACCGCTGGCAACCAGCTTTTTACATGCCTTATTGAACGCCAGAATGTCTTTAACAATGCGCCAGAAGCGCGGACGCAGGATATTCCGCCGTTGCGCGAATAATGTGTTCAGCGTGTTGCCATTGTACTCGAGGTTGGCGTTGTCGCTGGTGACTGAGAAGCTCATTTCAGTGGGCTGGCGAGCGATGCCGAGGCGATCCATCAACTTAATAAAATTCGGATAGGTCCAGTCGTTGTATACAATAAAACCCGTATCAATGGCGTACTCCTCGCCCGCCACAGTGACTTGCTTAGTGGCCGTGTGCCCGCCAATGTAGTCATTGGCTTCATACACCACCAGTTCGTGGTCTTTATGAAGCAGATAGCCACAGGTTAACCCGGAAATTCCCGTTCCGACGATGGCAATTCGTTTTGTCATTATTTTTATTACCTTTACTGCTTGTCCCGCATGGCGAGAGAAAGTTTCCGCTGCAGCGGGGTAGGCAGGATATGCAGGAACCGCATGATCCAGCCAAACCTGCGCGGAAAAAATATTGTTTGTTTTTGCTTTTCTATACCCTTAAGAAACTGTTTGGCCGCTTCTTCTGCGGAAATCTTCATGGGCATTTCAAAGTCATTTTTATCGGTCAGCGGGGTTTCCACAAAGCCCGGTGAGACAGCCTGTACCGTCACATTGAGTTTGGCGAGATCCACCTCCAGACTTTTTGTGAAGTAGTGCAGTGCCGCTTTACTTGCGCCATAGGCCTCTGAACGTGTAAACGGAAAGAGCCGCGCCATGCTGTCGACAATAACCAGTTGCTCCCCGCCAGTAAATTGAGGACGTAGTCCGTCGACACAGTTCACCACGCCAAAAAAGTTAGGCTCAAAAACCCGCCGGAACATATCAGGCTCAAACTGGTCAACATCGACATATTCGCATGTGCCGGCGTTAAGTACAGCAATATCAAAATTCACCCCACGCAGGGTCTCCCGGGTCTGCGCAAGATCAGTCACATCAAACCTGAGCCCCTCAATGTTGGCCCGCTGACTGAGTTTATCCAGCGCTTCCTGATTACGGCCACAGGCAATCACGTGGTAGCCATTGTCGGCTGCATGTTCGGCCAAGGCTTTGCCAATACCTGAAGTGGCGCCGGTAATAAGTAAGGTTTTCATGAGGATAACCTGCTTTTAATTTTGCGGATAAACCAACCCAGCACCGGAATATGTTCATAGACAAGCTTGCCCATGTCGTAATAATCGCGGTGATAAACAATATGGTCCTTCTGAACTAATAGTTGCGTGGTCCCAGGCAACACGATTTCCTGTGACATTCCAGACAGCTGTAAATACATGGTCCAGTTTACAATATGACTTAACTCGTTATCGCCGTGTTCGCATGCCACTACTTTGTGGATGTCAAAACGGCAGTGGTCGGCACGCTCAAGGAGCTGCGCGAAATAGGCCTTAACATCTGTTAATCCTCGGTGGGTGGTGATTGGGTCAATAAAAACCACGTCCGAAGCATACACATTTTCTAAATCATTAAGATCGATCCGGGCAAGGTCTGCGTAGAGGTCACAGAAAGCATCAATAACTGACATAGCGTGAAATTATACTGAATTTCAGGTATCTACGATGCGAGGTTATAAGGGGATCAAGCCGTGGGGCATGCGAATGGCTCTCACTACGATCCAAAATAAACAGCCTGGCGTATCCCCAGCATCGTAATAAATGTAAATCTGACATATGCAGCAAGAAAATATTCCATTATTTCCGTTATCTGCCCACCTGCTGCCAGGTGGCCGGATGTCGCTGCGTATTTTTGAACCCCGCTATACGCGCATGGTAAAAGAAGTGTGTGCCAAGGGCACAGGCTTTGTGTTGTGTATGCTGAACGCGCATGGAGACAAAGAAAAGAACGAACATATACTGCCCGTGGGGACCTACGCAGAGGTGATTGACTTCGATATGCTTGAAGATGGCCTGCTTGGCATCAAGGTTGCAGGGAGGTATGGCGTTGAGATAACAGATATCAGCACGGAGCCCGATGGGTTACGTGTAGGAACCTGCAAGACGCTGGAACCCTGGTGCTGCAATATCTCATCTGAACAAATCGCCCCTATGGACAAGCGGTTAAAAGAAGTTTTTGAACGATATTCAGATATTGGAGCCTTGTACGAGAATCCGCAGTTTAACGACCCTCTTTGGGTGTTACACCGCTGGTTAGAGTTGCTCCCGGTAGATGCAAAACAGAAGCAGCATTTCCTGTTGCAGAAAGATTGCAGAAAGTTGCTAAACTATTTAGCAGCACTGGTTGAATAGGTAAGGTTTACGCGCACGGCGTAATTATTACCGGCTTCCGGCTAAACACCTACTGCAAACTGATAAGGCAACGCTTTCATTACAGTAATGTAATGGTCTGAAATCAATCAATTTTAACTGCTTGCGCGTAGAGTACCCGAAACCATTTTGGAAAAACGGACGAAACATATGTTAGTTGGAATTCCTTTGGAACAAAGCAACAGCGCAATTAAGCCTAAAGAGTGTGCAACCGAGATGTCAGAGTACATTGTAACGGTGGCTGAAAAACGGTGTAAGAAGTCGTTCGCCAGAGTGTTTGGGTATTTTGCGCCTCGCCTGCGCTCATATGCGCTCAAGCAAATGGGTAACGAAGCGTTAGCGATGGAACTGGTACAGGACACCATGTCTAACGTGTGGCAAAAAGCACATCTGTTTAATGCAGAGAAAGGGTCGCCCTCTACCTGGATTTTTACAATTGCGCGTAATATCCGGTTTGATATGCTACGTAAGCTTCAAAATCGTAAAGAAGATGTGTGTTCAGATGATTTATGGCCGGTACTGTGCGAGCAAACGCCCGATGCCAACGAAACATCGCTGGACGAGCAGATAACGCTGGAGCAAATTGGGTTTTTATTTGAAGCATTGCCAGTCAAGCAAAAAGCAGTGATTGAAGCCATTTATATTGATGGTAAATCGCAACAAGAGGTAGCTGACGAGCTCAGTATTCCACTTGGCACTGTGAAATCGCGTACCCGACTGGCCTTGCAGCGTCTGAAAGGTATGTTAAATAGTCATGATCAAGTTTCATCCTAGCCCTGAGCAATTGAGTGAGTTTGCTGAAGGTTCGCTGTCATCTGTAGAAGCTATAATGGTATCCGCCCACTGCGATATGTGTGAGCGGTGCCAGCAGGTGGTTGCCAGTGAGACAGAGCGTCTGGCTGAAGATGTACTGGATAGCTTTGACGCCCGTCAAAGCTTTGAATTTGACAGGATGTTAAATGGCATTACGCAGTTACCATCCTCCGGCACGAGTGTGAGGCCAGCTAAGGCGCAAACACAGGGTGCGAAAGAGAACGTTGCTATCGAACTGGATGGCAAAAAGTTTATGCTGCCAAGAACCTTGCGCAGGTTTGCTGACAAGACCGGTAACTGGTCGAGTTTAGTCGGACGGTTATGGCAGGCACCGGTGGACTTAGGCAGTCCCGGCGTAGCGAATTTTATTTACATGGGGCGTGGTGGAAGTGTGCCTGAACACACCCACCGCGGCACCGAATATACCCTGGTACTGAACGGCGAGTTTAGTGACGGTATCAATACCTACGACACGGGTGATTTTATTTTCATGGATGGTGAGCACACCCATGCGCCCCGCTCAGATGCGGCCAAGGGGTGTCTGGTGTTCAGCGTGGTCGATCAGCCGCTTCATTTTACATCCGGATTAGCGAGGCTGTTAAATCCGTTCAGCCACATGTTTTTTAGATGATGGTATCTGAATAAAAAAACGCACCGTCTGGTGCGTTTTTTTGTGTCTGCTTAGCTAATAAACTCACTGTCTGGATAGTTAAGTTTAAGCGTTTTCATGGCATTTTCCTTGAGATCATCTAGTCCCAGTTGCTCATAGCTGGACACCATAATTTCTAAGGCTTGCTGCACCTGGTTAGAGTCAGGGAAGTGCTCAATCACATAGCGGCCACGGTTGGCAGCAGCTACATAGGCTTCCCGACGCATATAAAAACGGGCTATCGCAATTTCGTAGCGAGCCAGACGTTCCTTAATATGCAGCATACGCTTGCGGGCATCGGCAGCATATTTACTGTTCGGGTACTGCTGAATCAGGCGGCGGAAGTCATCAAACGCTTGTCTGGACTTCGCCGGATCGCGATCGGCACGGTCAATATTCATTAGTTCCTGAAACAGATTGCTGTCCGACTCCATGTTGGTCAGACCACGCATATAGAAGGCGTAATCGACATCAGAGTGATTAGGGTTCAGACGAATGAAGCGGTCAATCGTAGCCAGTGCCTCATCGGGCTTGCCCGATTTATAATAACTGTATATCAAATCAAGCTGCACCTGATGTGACAGCGGACCAAACGGGTAGCGTGAGTCAAGCGAACTGAGCGTAGCAGCGGCATTACTGAAGTTACCCGCCTCCATACTGCGTTTGGCTTTTTCGTACATCTGCTGTGCACCCATATTGGCCAGTACGGCTTGTTCCTCAGTGTCAGATGAACTGCATCCGGCTAAAGAGAGCATAGCCCCGGCTAAAAGAGGGGCTACTTTTCGAAATGATTTCATATATAAACGTTTTCCTGCTAAACAGTCTGTTAAACATCGCTGCCTGCGCTAATTGCGGGCCATTCTAGCGCACTCAAACGCCGAATGCCCACACAAAATCCCGAAAGTATCCGACTCACTGGATGAAAGCTTGTTATAATATCTCTTTTACTCAGAAATAAAGGTGTTATGACAGAGTCAGTAAACACAGTAAATCTGGAAGGCACGACCGAACAAGCGCATTTCGGTTACCGCTTAGATCAGGTTTTGGCAGATTTGTTCCCGGAATATTCACGCTCTAAGTTAAAAAGCTGGATCGTTGAAGGCAACGTACGCCTGAACGGGGAAGTGGTTACTGCCCCGCGCCACAAAATCCTCGGCGATGAGCACGTCACTGTACAAGCTCAGATGGAAGTACAGATAACCAGTCAACCCCAGCAGATTGACTTAGATATTGTTTACGAAGATGACGATATTTTGGTAATTAACAAGCCTGCGAACCTGGTAGTGCATCCCGGCGCCGGCAACAGAGACGGCACTATTTTAAATGCGCTGCTGGCCCATGTCCCCAATATCGATACTGTCCCACGCGCAGGCATTGTTCACCGACTGGATAAAGACACCACCGGTTTGATGGTGGTGGCGAAAACCGTACCGGCGCAAACGCATTTGGTAGACCAGTTACAGCGCCGGGTGATGAGCCGCGAATATGAAGCCCTGGCGATTGGCACTATGGTTGCCGGTGGTGTGGTGGAAGCCCCCATTGGTCGGCATGCCACCAAACGCACGCATATGGCTGTGCGGGAATTTGGTAAGCCTGCAGTTACCCATTACCGGGTGATCGAAAAATTCCGTGCACACACCCATTTACGCCTGAAACTTGAAACCGGGCGTACTCACCAGATTCGGGTGCACATGGCGCACATCAAGCACCCGTTAGTCGGTGATCCAGGGTATGGTGGCCGCGCCCGCCTGCCCAAGGGGGCCAGTCCTGAGCTGGTGGACCATCTGCGTAACTTTAACCGTCAGGCGTTACATGCTGCTCAGTTATCTCTGCATCACCCGACAACCGGCGAATGGATGACCTGGCAGGCGCCGCTACCTGCTGATATGGTGGCGCTGATTGATGCTGTCAGAGAGGATACGCTTGCCAACCCGGACGCCTCACTGTAGTGATAAACCTGATCACTCCGGACTGGCCGGCGCCGGCATCAGTGGTGGCTTACTCAACGACCCGCACGGGCGGTGTCAGCGCACCGCCGTATGACAGCCTGAACCTTGGTCTGCATGTGCAGGATAGTCCTGAACGTGTGGCACAGAATCGCCGTCTGCTCCCTCACCATGAGAAACTATGCTGGCTTAATCAGGTTCATGGTCAGCGCGTGGCTGTACTGCCCGCTGCTAATGTCGACGCGGACGCCGCGATTAGCCGCAGCCGGGACGCTTTTTGCGCCATAATGACCGCAGACTGTGTGCCGGTATTGTTAACAAACAGCCAGGGCAGTGAAGTCGCCGCCGTGCATGCCGGATGGCAGGGGCTGGCGACAGGCGTCATTGCCAGTACTGTCTCTGCAATGCAGTCTTCGCCTGACAGCCTGCTGGCGTGGATCGGTCCGGCCATTAGCGTATCTCACTATGAGGTGCCCCATGCTCTGGCGGCTAACTTTGCAGCCTTTAGCAATGTTACGCGGCCAACCGCAAACACAGGCAAGGTTTTACTCGACCTACCGCAGATTGCATTTCAGCAGTTACAGGCATTGAAGGTGGCACATATCAGTCAGTCAAACCGGTGTACGTACGCCGACAGCGCGTCATTCTTCTCTCACCGTCGGAGCCAGCACGAAGGCGTAGCCACCACCGGCAGAATGGTCAGCGTAATAGGACTAGCCTGACGCGACTTTCGTCGAATTTTTCATCCCTTTACTTGAATCAATTTCGCGCAGTACCCATAACTAAAGCAAGGTTATGCAGAGGAATACAGATCCATGCGTTTAGACAGATTTACCAGTAAATTCCAAGTCGCGATTTCCGACGCACAGTCGTTGGCACTGGGTCGTGATCATCAGTATATAGAGCCAGTCCACTTAATGACCTCATTGCTGAACCAGCAAGGCGGTTCTGTTCGCCCCCTGCTGGATCAGGCTAATGTGAATGTGAACGCATTACGCAGTGCACTGAGCCAGGCAATTGAACGTCTGCCCCGGGTAGAAGGGGTAGGGGGCGATGTGCAGCTAAGTAAGGAAAGCGGCATATTGCTGAACTTGTGTGACAAGATTGCACAGCAGCGTAAAGACGAATACATCACGTCAGAAATTTTTGTTCTGGCAGCCTTGCAGGACAAAGGGCGGCTGGGCAGCATATTCAAGGAACTGAATATAACCCAGGAAAAGGTTGAAAGCGCCATCGACACCATGCGCGGCGGTCAAAAAGTAACCGATCCCAATGCCGAAGATGTCAGACAGGCCCTGGAAAAATTTACCACCGACCTCACAGAACGGGCCGAGCAGGGTAAACTGGACCCGGTTATCGGCCGGGATGATGAAATACGCCGTACCGTGCAGGTGCTGCAACGCCGCACCAAGAATAATCCGGTTTTGATAGGTGAGCCTGGCGTGGGTAAAACCGCCATTGTCGAAGGGCTGGCCCAGCGAATTATCAATGGCGAAGTCCCGGAAGGCCTGAAAGATAAACGGGTCTTGTCACTGGATATGGGCGCACTAGTGGCCGGGGCAAAATACCGGGGTGAATTTGAAGAACGGTTAAAAGCGGTGCTGACCGAACTCTCCAAAGAAGAGGGCCGGGTTATTTTGTTCATCGATGAGCTACATACTATGGTGGGAGCCGGTAAAGGTGAAGGCGCCATGGATGCGGGCAATATGCTCAAACCCGCGCTGGCACGTGGTGAGCTGCATTGTGTGGGCGCTACTACGCTGGACGAATACCGTAAGTTCATTGAAAAAGATGCAGCGCTGGAACGGCGCTTCCAGAAAGTGCTGGTGGACGAGCCCAGTGTGGAAGATACCATCGCCATTTTACGTGGCCTGAAGGAGCGATATGAGCTGCATCACTCGGTGGACATTACAGACCCGGCCATTGTCGCCGCAGCAAGCTTGTCGCATCGATACATTAGCGACCGTCAATTGCCTGATAAAGCCATTGATTTAATCGATGAGGCCGCTTCCAGTATTCGTTTGCAAATAGACTCCAAGCCGGAAGATATGGACCGGCTGGAGCGCCGCATTATACAGCTTAAGCTGGAAGAGCAGGCGTTGGCGAAAGAGACCGACGAAGCCAGTCATAAGCGGCTGGAAACTATCGAGGTGGAACGCGAACAGCTGGAAATGAAATATGCTGAGTTAGAGGCTATCTGGCGGGAAGAAAAAGATGCTATGCAGGGCACGCAGTCGATAAAGTCTGAACTGGAGCAGGCTAAGCTGGATTTAGAAATTGCCCGCCGCGCCTCGGATCTCAACCGCATGTCGGAATTGCAGTACGGGCGTATTCCGGAACTGGAAGCCAAACTTGAGCGGGTGGCCGAAAGTGAGACCCGTGAAACCAAGCTGGTGAAAAACAAGGTATCTGATGCCGAAATAGCGGATGTGCTGTCCCGCTGGACCGGTATCCCGGTGTCAAAAATGCTGGAAGGCGAGCGCGAGAAGCTGTTACGCATGGAAGAGGTGCTGCACAAGCGGGTGGTAGGTCAGCAGGAAGCCGTTACTGCGGTGTCTAATGCCATTCGCCGTTCACGGGCGGGGCTTGCCGATCCCAACCGGCCAATAGGCTCTTTTCTTTTTCTCGGCCCCACGGGGGTGGGCAAAACTGAGCTATGTAAAACGCTGGCCGGTTTTATGTTCGACACAGAAGAAGCCATGGTGCGAATCGACATGTCGGAATTTATGGAAAAGCATTCAGTGGCACGACTGGTGGGAGCTCCTCCCGGTTATGTGGGCTACGAAGAGGGAGGCTATCTGACAGAGGCAGTGCGTCGCAAACCTTACTCCGTCATCTTGCTGGATGAGGTGGAAAAAGCTCACCCCGACGTGTTTAATATATTGTTACAGGTACTGGATGATGGACGCCTCACAGATGGTCAGGGCCGCACGGTAGACTTTAAAAATACGGTGGTCATTATGACGTCCAACCTTGGCTCTGACATTATTCAGGACACGCACCAGGAAAGTCAGTATGAGGAAATGAAGTCCCGTGTAATGGGGGTAGTGGGCCAGCATTTCCGACCCGAGTTTATTAACCGGGTTGACGACATTGTGGTATTCCACCCACTCGGTAAAGAGCAAATTAAAGCCATTGCAAAAATTCAGCTGGCATCATTGCGTGCACGATTGGCAGAGAAAGGCTTCAAACTGGAGCTGTCAGGCGCCGCGATGGATAAATTAGCTGAAGCTGGGTTCGATCCGGTCTTTGGTGCCCGGCCATTGAAACGGGCTATTCAGGTTCAGGTAGAAAACCCGTTGGCGAATAAGCTGCTATCGGGTGACATCATCCCTGATGCCACCATACGGATAGAGGTAGACGGTGACCACCTCACGGTAGTGTAGCCTGCGATACCACCAAAAAAGCTGCCATCAGGCAGCTTTTTTTTCAGGGTAAGTCCTCTGCATGACGGCAGATTACCCGCCGTGTTGCGTTGCAAGACTAGCCGTCCGAAGTGACTGCTTCATAAAGTTGTAACGCACTGGCCTGACCCTCGAAGTTTTTGCTCGCCGTATTGTGTTCGATGAGAATTTTACGGGCTTCGCTGGTCCGGCCCAGGGCATGCAGTGTATGGGCTAAGTGATATTGTATTTCAGGTGACTGGGAGTTGAGCACATACGCTGTTCGCAGATACTCTAAGCCTTTATTTAATGCATTCGACTGTGCAAGTAGCCAGCCATAGGTGTCATTTACCATGGCATCGTTAGGCAATGTCTCAACGGCCTTTCGCGCATAGCTCAACGCTTTTTTTGGCTTGCTCTCGTTGAGGATCAGTGCCGCGTTGTTAAATACACTGTGTTTTTTGGGCAGATTCTCTACTGACAATAGCGCTTCATAAAGAGGGAGCGCTGTATCCCAGCGTTGTTGATTAAATAATGCATCTGCGTAGAGGTGCTTGATAAACGTATCATTTGGCGCGTTGGCTATTGCACGTTCAAAGGCTTGAAATATATTATCGTTATTAATTCCTTGCCTGGACAATTCGTAAAGTCGTACGTAAGCCAGTGTATATTTCGGGTCGGCTTCAATGGCTGCCAGAAATAGCTCACTGGCGCGTTCCGGCGCGCCCTGCTGCTGTGCAAGGTCGCCCTTCAGCAATTGCATACTTGGCGAAAAGCCATGTTGATTATCCAGCTGTGCGATTTTGTTAGCGGCGTCATTGAGTCGCCCACGATCTAACAGGAACCGAACGTAACTGTAGGAAGCGAGTGGCGAGCCGTCTGCGACGTCAATGGCGTGGAGCAACGTAGTTTCGGCGCCGCCGAAATCTCCAGACTGAATTTGCAGGTTACTGACCAGTAGCAGATCATGCATGTCCTCTTTCACAAGTGGCAGGGCAATTTTTAGTTGGGCTGCTGCTTCGTCATACGATTCTAACAAGAGTAATATTTCAGCTTTTTTTACCCGATAAGCGATGGACAACCGGTCTAATGCCAGAAGTTTATCAGTTTCGGCTAATGCTAGTTCTGGCTGACTGGTTTTCAGGTAAAGCGAGATAAGTAATTCTTTTACATCTTTTGATTTCGGTGCCAAGGCTTTTGCATCCAGTAGCAACGCAATACCTTCCGTCTCTTCATTTCGCAATGAATAGATTTGCGCACCCAATACCAGGGCAGGGACTGACGTACCGTCCTGCTTGAGACTTTCAAGTATGTAAGTTTTCGCTGTGGACAAATCTGATTGAGCGACTGCAATTCGCGCTGCATTCATGTACGCAATCGATGATACATCCTCTCGTTGCAGAAGCTTTTCCGACATCGACGCGGCTTCGTCGATTTGATTAGTACGAATAAGCAGGTCAACTTTAACATTTTGAAAGCTGAGGCTATTTGGATAGCGTTCCAGCAATGCGGAGATGGTGGTCAGCGCGGCATCAAAGTTACCCAAATCTCCCTGTAACAGGGCGAGTGTTTCCTGTGCCTGAGGCAATGCTGACGGTGTTAGGGTATCAATGGCGAGGTCAAGGGCTGCCGGGCGGTCGGTTTGAGCCAGCAACTTAACCTGCAGCAGTGCAATGTACTCGTTGTTCTGTTCGGTTACTGGGACCTCTGCCAGTATTTCTGCGCATCGAAAACTTCGGTTACTCGCGATAAACAATTCGCAGGCGAGATAGGTTAACTCGATATTTTGTTTAACCTGGTGCTGATATCTTTCCAGCAATTTTAGCGCTTCTCTGTTCAGGCTCTGCTGCAATAATGACTGGGTGAGAAGTGTAATGATTTGCGGCGTGGGCTCAGTCGCTGCCACATACCGGCTAAGTTCGGAGCTTGCCAATTCGTAGTTTTTATTTATAAAGGCAACGACACCTGCAATCACACTGAGGCGGGTTCGTTGGTAGCCTCCGGTATCTTCTAACAGGCTAAACAGTTCAGTGAGCTCACGAAGCACCTCGTCAGCCTCTTCCTGTTCGTTGGTCATGGCGAGAATACGGGCCTGTAACAACATATTCATAACGTCATTTGGACTTTGACGTTGTAAGGATGTCAGCACTTCCCGGGCCTCAACAAATTGCCCTGCTTCTGCGTAGCTGGCGGCCAAACTGCGCAGAATGGCGGGATCATCGGGGGATTTTTCAAGTGCAAGCTCAAATGTGGTAATTGCCTGTGCTTTTCTCCCTTGTTCTGATAGCAGTTTACCTCTCACCTGTAATACCGGTGCAGTGTCGCCATGCTCTTGGACTAACGCGCTTATCAGGTCCTGGGCCTGCGCAAACTGTTGGGTATCTATATACAAATTAGAGAGCGCGAGACGCACCCCCAGATTAGCCGGGTCGTTATTTAATTGTTTTTCTAATACCGCTCTCGCTTTGCTAATTTGCCCCTGACGTTCAAACGCGTGCGCTGCCAGAACGGCGAGTTCGCTGCTTAGCTGACGGGGCTGATCCGGTAACGTAGCTAATGCTTTTACTTTTTCGAATTTACTGGCCTGCAAGTAAGCATGTGCCAGCGGGACCAGCACCAGGGACTGATCAGCACCTGCCGCTAATACCTCTTCAAACTCTGTGATCGCATCATTGACGAAGCCATCGATAAGCAAAACCTTGCCCATCAATAATTTAGAAGGCAAATGGTCGGTATCTTCGCTAAGGGCATTTTTCAGGTGTATGTAGCTAGTGCCATAGTCGTTGTCATTAAACGCTCTGAGGGCATCTTCATAATATTGCGGCGCCGTTTGAGATACCGCATGACAGGAGAAGACTAACGTCAGCGAAAAAAGGATGGGTTTGATATTCACGTTTAGATTTCCATGCAACAGCATTATGCAAACTATAACAAAAAAGCCCCGAACAGGGGCTTTTTTACATTGAATAATTCGGTCAAATCAGCCTGCTTTTCTGCGACGTGCCCACATAAACAGGCCTCCCAGAAGCAGTACTGCCGCGGCACCTGGGGCGCTGGCATTTGAAGGTGTCCGACCGTGTGTGGTTAGACCCGCTAACTTAAATGCACTGTGGTCAGGGTTGATTAAACTGCCAAACAGGGAGTTATACGCGCCGACTAGCCAGTACTTCGAGAATATAGTGCTGATACCATTGCTTGAGTTGCTGGTGAGCGAATATGCACTGCCTACGTTATTAAAGCTTTCTTTAAAAAGCAGGCCACTCGCAACGCTCGCCCATGTGGACCCACCAATGCTGGGTACACTGGCATTACTGAGCGCGCCAATGGAAACTGATGACGTGCTACTAGTGGGCCAACCCAAGCTTAAGCCACTCAGAGATACTGCATCGCTAAAAGTAAGGAGTACAAAGTCGGTGTCGTCCAGGTTTTGTCCGGCACAACTATAGACGCCAGAGGTATACCAGTTACTACCACTTTGATATTGTGTAGTACAGCTTTCATAGTCACTGCTGTTATCTATTGTATGACCATCTGATGCATGGCGACGGTCTCGATAATAGTAGCCATTACTTTCATACCTGAAATTTGAATATTCTGTGTATCTGTTTTGGTTATAATTGAGCAATCCATAGGAGTTGTATTTTGCTGCGGCAGTCTCAATTTTGTCATACCCGGCTTGCTCTTCTGTGTCAGACCAGGCGGTTACTGTCACTGTAGAACCTGTATTAGACGAAAATAAAATTGAATTACCGTAAGAATAACTGCTACTGCCGCCGCTGTATGTACCGCCGCTGGTGAAATCCCATGTTGATGAACTAGCAACTGCGTTGCCCGCACCAACCAGTGCAATTGCGAAAGATAATGCTTGTAGTTTTTTCACAATGAAGCTCCCATGCTTGTAATATTTACAGGTAAGCAATTACTGGGCCATTCTGCATATAGTTGAATTTGTTATCTTTTCTGGCTATTCAATTATGCAGGTGTAAAGTTTTCTGACGCCGGTGCGTGCTGTTTATCTCGCGAATTATAGCGTCGGTAAGGGGTTGGAAGGTATAAAATGCCCGTCTTAGGTATAAAAATGAGGCAGATGGAGGCTAGAGAAATCCCAAACATGCAAACGTCTGTATTAATGTGCAATAATTGACATCAATTTCTATTCTTTAATCTACAAGGTGTTTATGTCAGAGAATAAACGTAAAGGGATATATCTTCTTCCCAACCTGCTGACAACAGCCGGACTTTTCTCCGGTTTTTTTGCTGTGGTTTCTTCCATGAATGGACGGTTTGAAGCTGCGGCAGTGGCTATTTTTGTGGCTATGATTTTTGATGGCCTGGACGGACGGGTGGCGCGTATGACGAACACCCAGAGTGACTTTGGCGCCGAATTCGACTCAATGGCCGATATGGTTTCCTTCGGTGTCGCGCCTGCGTTGGTAGCGTATAACTGGGGGCTGAGTGAGCTCGGCAAACTAGGGTGGCTGGCCGCGTTTATTTATGTGGCCGGGGCTGCGTTGCGGTTAGCCCGGTTTAATACCCAGGTGGGTATTGCCGATAAGCGTTTCTTTCAGGGGTTGGCGAGTCCTGCATCCGCCGCGCTGGTCTCAGGGTTGGTCTGGGTTGGTGTTGAATACGATGTGAATGGAAATGACTACGGGCTTATTGTTGCGCTGATTACTGGCGCGGCCGGGTTATTAATGGTCAGCAACTTTAAGTATAACTCGTTCAAAGAAGTTAACTGGCACGGGAAGGTGCCTTTTGTTGCCTTGCTACTTATATTGCTGGTCTTTGTCGTGGTCGCTACCGAACCGGCATTAGTGCTATTCATTGTATTCGCGCTGTATGCGTTGGCGGGGCCTATCAATACCTTCCGTACGGTAGATAAAATGACCCTGGATGATGTAGTGGGCGATCATGAAGAAGACGCGGATTTTAATGATAATAAGGTGCAGGCCAGCGAATCTGATCAAGCTGAAAGTGATGCAAACAGCCGCAAGTAAGCAAAAGTGAGTGTTTGACCTTCATTTTGTATAAAAAGCGACCGTTTAGGTCGCTTTTTTCATATTTATGGATATTCTTTATTGACGGGTAGAAAATTCTCCGTACAATGCGCCTCCTCTTCAACGGGAACGCACTAAAGCGGACCGAAGAAGTTAGTCACTACTAACCTTAAGGCTTACTAGTGGCGAGGGTTAACAGGAAGCGCTTTGAGAAATAACTTTCAAAAAAGTGTTGACAACCAACCCGGGTAGC
>JBPEWW010000346.1:0-2299 GCA_052032275.1 Alteromonas sp.
CCATCCATCAAAAACACAAAGTTCATGCCGGCAGGATGCACGGGATCGCGCCAGAACAAATCAGACTTGCCATCGCCATCGAAATCGCCCAGCCGCAGCGTCCAGCTTTCTCCCTGCACCACGGTAATGGGCCTGCTTTGTTTTATGTCCGTACCGGCAATAGTCCATAAGAAATTCCAGCCAACCACATTACTACTGCGACGCCACACAATGTCGGCCCGGAAATCACCGTCGACATCTGCCCGCACCGGGCGCTCTGAATTGTCGCCAATTCCATCGCCGTCGCTGTCCAGCCATTCTGAGCTATCCGTAGGAAAGGCGTCGTTACCGTCGGCAACCCCGTCGCCATCGGTGTCAGCGTTTACAGGCGATGAGCCCAGTGCACGTTCTGCCTCATCGCTGAGACCGTCGTTGTCGTTGTCAGTATCCAGCGCATTCACAATGCCATCATTGTCCACATCATCAGTGTCTGATGACAAGTCCACCCCGACGGTAATGAAATTAACTAGCTCCTGGGTTGCTGAAGTCATCCCACCGGCATACTCAACTTTTAAATCAATGGCAGCCGCTTCGATTAACATCTCCGGGAATACCGCCTGATACGGATAAGCAGTATTTTGTTGCAAAGAGACCGTCACTTCTTTCCATGTATCACTACTGTCCTTTCGCCATGCCACGCTGGTCACATCCATTGACTCGGGTTGAATGGCACCGCCCAGATTTAACGCGAAGCCCTGATAGCCCAAGGAGCCAGCATCATGAAGTGAGTTTTCATTGCCCGGAACCTGAATAACCAGGCCATCCGACTGTGACCAGCCGCCAGTAAGCTGATGGGTTATGGAGGCTGAGGGCGCGTGATCACCCAACCCGGCACTGTATGATAATTTTATCTCGTACTGGTCGCAGCTTGCCGATTGACGCAGCCCTTCGTAGGAAAGGGTGTCGCTATACACCTGCTCACCGTCACACAGCAGTGTCATCGTTTGCTCAGGGTAAACCACTTCGCCTCCCTGCAGGGTGGAGAACATGGTTCCCAAAAGGGGAAAAACGGCGTTGTTTTCTATGGTTAAGGGTTTAGAAAATGTAGTGGGCTTATAGGAGAAGGCGAATGCTGGCTGCGCGGAACCTTGTAATTCCGAAGCCAGGTTAATGGCGGGTGACTCTTCAACTAACGGCCCGTGCAGATTATCATCATCGCCTTCCACCAGTGATACATATAACGGCTCACTGGTGTCACTACCGGAAGCAGGCACAAGCGTAAATGCGGCATCGCGCACGCCGACTACCGAACGATCATCCCGGTTATCTTTATCGCCACTGTAAATGTCAAAATCGATAACTTCAGGCTGAGCCGTATCGGCTACCGTAAACCGCATTCCCTTATTAGCTGGGTTGAGCTCATAGACTGCACTGTTGGCGCCTTCATGCAGGTTTTCCTGGTAAAAATGAAACACCACATCATCACCATCTTCTACGTGCAGGCGCTCAATTTTTTCCACCGACACACTTGTCTGCTCGCTTAGGGAGCCAAATGCCAGGTAGGTGTTTTTCTGCCATTCGTCGAACTGGCTGTTCATTATGCTGTCTATGCCATAGCTAATTGAATTTCCTTCTTCTAAAGGCATTTCCAGGCTCACAGACCCTTTGACTGAATACAAGTTTTCAAACGCGTTATCCTGCCCGGCCACTCCCGCCGGTCCAATCACAGTCGTCAGGCTGCTTAGGTTCGCGGCCAGCGAGAGGTTACCGGTCACGTCTAGAGTATGGGTTTCGATGCCGGTCACTTCCTGGTTAACCTCTGACCCGGGGATAGCGGCCAGGTGTGGCACATCGGCGGGCTCAAGATTATAGTGTTTAACCACGATGTGGTAGGTGCCGGGGGTAACGAAGAACTCTTTGGTTACCTTGGTATCTATAGTGTTCCAGAACACATTAGTGCCATCAGCATTATCAATGGTTACGTCAACCGGGCGCGGGCTGTCATGGGTAAAGGTAAGCACATGATTTTTGAACATCGCCAGCGGCAATGCCAAACTCTGGTCGTTCCCCCAGCTTAAGCTGATGTTGTCGAAATATCCTCCTACGTCGTTATCAGGAAACCCAATAGCCGCAACGTCGGTAAAATTAAACGTGAAGTCTACACTGGCACTGCCGTTAGCCGGCACGGTAACCGATTGTTGGCTCGCCACTACCGTCACCTGTTCAGGCAGGGACGAAGGCAAAGTAACCGTTATGGTCCGGGCCTGCGCACTGGTATTCAGCAAGGTAACCGGTATTGTTTTGCTAACGTCATCAATTC
>JBPEWW010000347.1:0-2850 GCA_052032275.1 Alteromonas sp.
CAACAGGATGGCGTCATAATACTGGGCCCGGACAGCGGTGAACAAGCCTGCGGTGATGTGGGACCCGGGCGAATGCTGGAGCCGCTGGAGATAGTCAGCCGCCTGCAGGATGACAGCAGCCAGGAGCTGGCCGGCCTGAATATTGTGATTACCGCCGGGCCGACCCGCGAAGCACTGGATCCGGTCCGGTATATTTCCAATCACAGCTCAGGGAAGATGGGGTTTGCCATTGCCGACGCTGCCCGCCGCGCGGGGGCCAGGGTCACCCTTATCTGCGGGCCGGTGAGCCTGCCGACGCCCGCGCAGTGCGCCAGAGTAGATGTGATCAGCGCCGAAGAGATGCTGGGTGCCGCCGAACAACAGATGCCAGATTGCGACATATTTATTGCCACTGCCGCGGTAGCGGATTACCGTGCTTCCGCAGTGGCGGATAATAAGATTAAGAAATCATCAGATGAGTTAACACTTACTTTTATTAAAAACCCTGATATTCTAGCTACGATTGCCGCCAGGCCCGATGCACCATTTACGGTGGGCTTTGCCGCGGAAAGTCAGCATGTCGAAGCCTACGCCAAAGATAAAATGAAAAGAAAACGGCTCGACATGATTGCCGCCAACGACATCACCCGGGAAGGGCTGGGCTTTAACAGCGATAACAATGCCTTGCACGTATTCTGGGCGGGTGGCGACGAAGCCCTGCCGGAAGGCAGTAAGCAGTCACTGGCCAGGTCGCTGCTGAAGCGGGTGGCGGCGCAATACAATAATAAGAAGTCAAAGTAACGGCCTGACCGGTCGATAACCTGACAACAAAAACACACACTCTATTAAACATGGAAATACGAACCTGTCAGGGTTCGGTAGCGGAGGAATTACTCTCGTTATGCCTGCTGTAAAAAAAACCAATCGCCGTGCGCAAATTTTGCAAGCACTGGCAGGGATGCTCGAGACCAGTCCAGGGCAACGGATCACCACGGCAAAGCTGGCTGAAAAAGTTGGCGTATCGGAAGCAGCGCTGTATCGCCACTTTCCGAGTAAAGCCCGGATGTTCGAAGGTCTGATTGAGTTTATTGAAGAAACCCTGTTCACACGCATCAACAAAATTGTGAATGAAGAAAAAGACTCTGCCGCCCGGTGTCAGTTAATTCTGCACCTTATTTTAGGCTTTGCAGAGAAGAACCCTGGCATTACCCGTATTCTCAATGGTGACGCCCTGTTAGGTGAACAAGACCGCCTGCGTGCGCGCATTGCCAAACTGTTTGAGCGGCTGGAAACGCAACTTAAACAAATTTTGCGGGAGCGGAAATTGCGTGAAGGTAAAACCCTGGCCGCCGACGAAGGGGTTATTGCCAACATGCTGATTTGCTACACCGATGGCCGGATTAACCTGTTTATCCGCAGTGACTTCACGCGCAAACCCACTGAACAGTTTAACGATCAGTGGCAGGTATATAAGCAATTATTTATTTAGCGGTGCCGCCAGGGCCAGATGTGGCTTTAGCAGCGGCGGAATAAACCAAATAAAAAAGCCAGGCTTCATCGCCTGGCTTTTTTGTTGCACTACTGACTGAAGGTCGTTCCGAAGAAATCGCCTTCATTCCAGCGCGGTTTATTTTCCTGATTAGCCAGTGTCCAGCCAATCTGCGCATTCACCGTGGTAAAGGTTTCAGCTGCTTGCCAGTTAAAGGGCTGATTCAAATCATCACTGGGTTTGTGGTAGTGGGTAGACAGGAACTGGCCGAATACCTTACTGCCATCCACACTGGGATCTTTAGATTTGAGTCCCGGTACCATAAACACCGACGGAATGCCCTGTTTAACGAAGGCATAGTGATCGGAGCGGGTGAACAGCGCCTGTTCTGGCCAGGGATCCGGGCTCAGTTCAATATCGGCGTTGGCCGCAGCTTTCTCTACCGACGCCTGCAGGTCGCTGTGGTTTGCACCAAAGGCAATCACGTCAGCAAATTCATACGTTAAAATAGGCATATCCAGGTTCACATTTGCCACCATGGACGTGACCGGCACGGTAGGGTTACGGGCGAAATAATCAGCCCCTAACAAACCTTTCTCCTCACCGGTTACCGACACAAACAAAATAGAACGCTTGGGCTTTTGCGCCATTTCGCTGAACACACGGGCCGTTTCCAGCATCACCGCGGTGCCTGAGGCATTGTCCATGGCGCCGTTGTTAATGTTGTCTTTCTTCACGGTCTTGGCGAAGCCAATATGATCCGAGTGGGCGGAGAACACCACATACTCGTTTTTAAGCTGGGGGTCTGAGCCTTCCAGAATACCGACCACGTTAGGGCTGGTGATGCGCTCATGCTGGCTCTTGCGCGCCATAGACACAGTGCCGTTTAAGGCGAAACCGGCCGGCGACTTATCTTCTTCCAGATCGGCATACACCTGCTCCAGCGAGCGTGGGGCTCCTTCAAATAATGTTTTTGCCGCGCCCTCACTGAGGTAAGCCGCGCCTTTCAGCTGCTCAAAGCGGTTTGCCGGCGTGCCGTCTTCGTGCAACCAGGCCATGCTGGGCGTATGGATATAGTTAAGCCGGGTCTGGTACGGCCGCACTTTTTCATTTTTCGGGGTGGTCACGGTGATCACGCCAACCGCGCCGCGGTCAGCGGCATATTTGCGCTTCTGGTAACCGGACGCAAAGTGCGCGCCTTCTTCAGAAGGGAACGAGGCCGGTTTACCCGCCAGCATCACCACAATTTTACCGTCTACATCCAGGTCGGTGTAATCGTTGTGGTCAAGCTCGTCAGCCACAATCCCGTAACCCACAAACACCATGGGTGCCGACACCGCTGCGTCGGTTGACAGCAGGCTGGGGCCCATCAGGTATTGCTT
>JBPEWW010000348.1:0-4296 GCA_052032275.1 Alteromonas sp.
AGCGAGAAACCGGCGGCCTGCAGTTTTAGCAGCACCGGGACCACGTCAGGCTCAAACACCAGTTTTTCGAGGCTGTCTAACTGCTTGTCTACCGGGGGTTCTTCCACCAGGGTCCCGTCCCGGTCTATAAATAGAATGGCTTGCTGGCTCATGCCGACACTCCTTTTTGTTCAATAAATTGGTCTATCAGTGCTAACAGCCGGGCATTCTGATCTTCATTGCCCACCGTCGCCCGCAGGCAGTTTTGCAAATTATGCTGTTTGGACTGGTTACGAATCAGCATGCCGTTCTCAACCAGAAAGGCCATCAGCGCCTCGCAGTCGGGGTAGTGAAACAGCACAAAGTTGGCGGTGATATCGCCGACCAGGGTGATCCCCGCACGCTGGGCAAGCGCGGTTTGCAGTGCATCACGCAACATCGTTAGCTTCTGGACCTGCACCTCCACCCGGGTCACGCCCTCATTACTTAGCGCCTGTGCCGCAATCTGGGCCACAGGTTCAGGGATAGGGTAGGGCGCAATCACCTTCATCAGTGCGCCAATAATATCGGCTGATGCCAGCGTAAAACCACAACGTAAACCGGCCAGCCCGAATGCTTTTGATAAGGTGCGCAAAATCACCAGATTATCAAAGTCATTCAGTCGCGAAGCCCAAGAGTCGCCGTCGTCAAATTCAATGTAGGCTTCATCTACAACAACCAGTGCCGAGTCGGCAAAGTGAGACAGCACGCGTTCAATGTCGGCCGCTGCCACGCGGGTTCCGGTGGGGTTATTGGGCGAACAAATAAATACCAGGTTGACATCCTGCTGAGCACACACACCTTCCACATTCAGCGAGAAGTCATCATTTAGCGGGACCTGGCGTACGCCGATATCGCAGGTTTCCGCACTGATAGCATACATACCGTAAGTCGGTGGACAAATTAATACGTTGCTTTTTCCCGGAGTGCAAAATGTCCGGATTAGCAGTTCAATCCCCTCGTCGGCCCCCCGGGTGACCAGAACCTGATCGGCACTGACGCCAGCATAGGCTACGTAGCCGTCCACCACTGCTTTTGGTTGGCAGTCGGGGTAGCGATTCAGGTGGTCACTGTTTATTTGATAATCACTGGCATAAGGGGATTCATTGGCGTTTAGCCAGTCCTGACCACCGGAAAACAGCCGCCGTGCTGATTCATACGGTTTCAGTGGGATCAAATTGTCATTGATTAACGCTTTAACCAGCTCATTCATTGTTAGTGTCCTTTAGCGCAGCCATACGGAGTGCGACTGCCTCACTGTGGGCGTCCAGGCCTTCTGCATTGGCCAGGGTGATAATCGTCGGGCCCAGGTTACGCATCCCCGCGGCGCTGACTTCCTGCACGGTGTAACGCCGCATAAAATCAAGTAATCCCAGACTGGAATAGTTGCGTGCATAGCCGTAGGTGGGCAGGACATGATTGGTGCCGGAGGCATAATCGCCGGCTGATTCCGGGGTCCAGGGCCCAAGGAAAACGGAGCCTGCATGCTTAATTTGCGCCATGGCCTCACGGGGGGCATCCAGCTGCACTATCAAATGTTCAGGCGCATACTGATTACTCACTTCGATGGCCTGATCGCGGCTGTTGGTGAGAATGTAACGGGCGTTTTTCATTGCCTCACGGGCAATGGCCGAGCGCGATAAACGGGCCAGCTGTTGTTCAACTTCGGCCTTGGTCCGGGCGATCAGCGTTTCACTCGATGAAACCAGCATGGCCTGGGAATCCGCGCCGTGCTCAGCCTGGGATAATAAGTCAGACGCGACAAAAGCGGGGTTGGCCGTCTCATCGGCAAGTACCAGCACCTCTGAGGGGCCGGCCGGCATATCAATCGCTGCGCCTTCTGGACTCAGGCTGACCTGTTGCTTTGCTTCTGTGACAAAGCTGTTTCCAGGCCCAAAAATTTTATCCACTTTGGCAATCGATTCAGTACCGAATGCCATCGCGGCTATCGCCTGCGCACCGCCACACAAATACACTTCAGTAATGCCACTTTTGCGCGCGGCATAAGCAATTTCGGGGGCGATTTCGCCTTGCGCGTTAGGCGGAGTACACAGCACCTTGCGGTTGCAGCCGGCGACATTTGCAGGTACCCCAAGCATCAGTGCCGTAGAGGGGAGCGGGGCGCTGCCCCCCGGGATATATAAACCCACGGCATCCAGTGCGCTAAAGCGTTGCTCACACACCACACCCGGCGACGTCGTCAGAGTAATATCACGCGGACGCTGAGCCTCGTGAAACGCGACAATGTTGTCGTACGCGGTGTCTATCGCCGCCTTTACCTCATCGGTGACAGAGTCCGCCAGACGTGTCAGTACGCTTGGTGCCAGCACAAGACTGGCAAGCGCAGGGCAGTCGAACTGCCGGGTCAGTGATATCACCGCTTCATCACCCTGCTGCCTGACCTGCGCGATGATGTCGCGCACCGTTTCGCGTAATGTCGCACTGTTCGTAACCGCAGGCCGGCTTAATGCGGCCTGCTGGTCGGCTGGGTTAAGTTCAGACCAGGTTATCATGGCGGGTTATCCCATCATCTTTTCAATGGGCATAACCAGGATGGAGCGACAGCCTAAGGCTTTCAGTTTCTCCATGGTTTCCCAGAACAGGTTTTCAGGACTGACCACGTGAATGGCAACGGTATCGTCAGCACCGGCGAGTGGCAGTACCGTGGGATCTTCTGCGCCTGGGAGCAGATCTTTTACCTGCTCAAGATAGGCTTTGGGCGCGTGAAGCATAATGTACTTGCTTTCTTTGGCCTGCATAACCCCATCAATGCGGGGGATAAGGCGTGCGATAAGCTCCGCTTTATCGTCGGCCATTTCGCTGTCTGCGCGCTTAATCAATACCGCTTTAGAGCGGAAAATCACTTCTTTCTCTTCCAGACCATTGGCTTCCAGCGTAGCGCCGGTTGACACCAAATCGCAAATTGCATCGGCTACCCCGGCACGCGGGGCCACTTCCACTGAGCCGGTAAGCATGACTGCTTTGGCGTCAATGTTTTGCTCTTTAAAATAGCGCTCGAGGAGGAACGGGTAGGTGGTAGCGACTTTTTTGCCTTGCAGGGCCTGGGCACCGGCATAATCCATTTCGTTAGGAACGGCAATGGACAGCCGGCAACCGCCGTAGTCGAGCCGGCGCAGCACTTCGTAGTCTGCCTGTTTGCCCGCGGCCTTACGCTCCAGCATTTTTTCTTCCAGTTCGTTCTCGCCGATGAAGCCCATATCGACCACGCCGTCCATGACCAGACCGGGAATGTCGTCATCACGGACCCGCAACAGATCAATGGGCTGGTTCGTTGAATGCGCGATGAGTAACCGGTCACGAATATTCAGCTTAATACCTATAGCTTTTAGCAACGCAATGCTGTCGTCGCTCAGGCGACCTGATTTTTGAACCGCAATACGAAGTCTCTTGTTGTCACTCATTTTTGACATTCCTTACATAAATTTAATTGGCGCTTAAAACGAAAAACCCCCGGAAGGTTCCTTCCGGGGGTCGAGAATTTGGTATCTGCGCCACTGGAAGGAAACAATACCCTTCCAGCACAAACCTGAAAGGCTATGCTATATGGTGGTGATGATGGTTCAGCGCAGTCATTGTCATGGATATAAATTTCTTGCCAGCTAATTAACGAACGAAACAGTAGCTAAATACCGTACGATTTGCAACAGGTATTGAACCCTTAACGGGTGATGAGTCTAATACTTATCAGTATAAGTTAAATAAATTCGCTATGAGCAACGACTTATTATTTTCAATTTTGCCTCGCGCCACCCAGGTACCTGTGAAAGAGCGGGGCGAAGTGAAGCCGGTAGTGAAAGCGAACGGCTCAGAATCGCTGACTGATGAAGAAAAAGCGCTGCACGATGAGCAGCGGCGTGTGACCGAAAAGTTCCAGCAGGAGCATCAGCGCGAGCAACAAAAGCAGCGCCAGAAAAGCGCCAGACAACCGGGTGCAAAGTTGCAGGAGGAGCCGGATAACGCTGCTGACTCGTCACCCACATCAGGTAAAAAACATATCGACCGTTATGTCTGAGCAGTGGTGATGTGAGACCAAAACTGCAGCTGGCGAAAGAGCAATACCACGGGCAAGATGAGCTGCCTGCTTGCCGGGGCCAGCGAAGCCGTGCAAAGTAATAATTACTCCCCACATAATGGAAAAGGCCCCATGGGAACCCTGAATGTAGGCAGAAGCAAGTGGTTATCCTTATCACTGGCAGGGGCGGCAATGACGTTATCCGGCTGTGCCGTCAGCCATTACCCGCAATCCCGTGAAGAACT
>JBPEWW010000349.1:0-6010 GCA_052032275.1 Alteromonas sp.
GGTGCGTGAGCAGGACGGCTTTATTGAGAGCCTGACGCTGGATAACGGTCAGCGGATAGCGGGCGATATCTTTATCGACTGCACCGGATTTCGCGGGCTGCTGATTGAGAAAGCACTGCACACCGGCTATGAGGACTGGTCGCACTGGTTACCTAACGACAGCGCGGTCGCGGTACAAACCGAGTCGGTGGATGACCCGGTTCCTTACACTCGCTGTATTGCTCATGAAGCTGGCTGGCAATGGCGCATTCCGCTACAGCACCGGGTGGGCAACGGCCTGGTTTACTGCAGCAATTACCTGAGCGATGAGGCGGCTATCGATAAGCTGCTGTCGAATATTGAGGGTAAGCCGCTCAATGAGCCGCGCGTGATCCACTTTCGTACCGGGCGCAGACGCAAACAATGGAACCGTAACTGTATTGCGCTGGGACTGGCCAGTGGCTTCCTTGAGCCCCTGGAGTCGACCAGTATTCATCTTATTCAGCAGGGGATTGTCAGGTTACTGCGCATGTTTCCGGTGAACGGCGTCATCGACGAAGACGTTAATGAATTTAATGCCCAGGCAGACTTTGATATTGAGCATATCCGCGACTTCATCATTCTGCACTATCACGTTACCAACCGCACCGACACCCCGTTCTGGCGGCACTGCCGGCAGATGGATGTCCCGCCATCACTGCGCCACCGCATTGATCTGTTTAAGAAAACCGGCCGGGTATTCCGGGAAGGCAGTGAGCTGTTCGACGACTCCTGGCAGCAGGTCATGATTGGTCAGGGGCTCATGCCCGAGTCTTACCATCCCATTGTGGACAGCATGAGCCGCGAAGAACTGGAAGGGTTGCTGACGCAAATCCGCACCCACATTGACCGCACGGTTGATAAATTACCCGCGCACAAGGACTATCTGAGCCGCTTTGGTCAGTAAGCTTTGCCTGCCTGTCATTAGTACAGGCAGCTTGTGATAAAAATGTTAACGCACTTATGGAAGCGCTTACATTTTATGTTATACTGCCGCTATTATGTGGTGTCGGCTTATACCGGGGTGTTCTGAATGCGCTTCCAACAGCCGGCCAACGGGTGCGCCTTCGTGCATTACCCTGTTATTAATCCGTCTACCTGTAGGAATGCCTGACACTCATGGATATTACTGCGAAACCCGGAACCCCGTTTGCTGACCCGTCGTTCACTATGGGGGTTGCCACCTCATCGTTTCAAATTGAAGGCGGTGCAGACAGTCGCGAACCCTGTATATGGGACACCTTTTGTCAGCAGCCCGGCAAAATTGCCGATCAGAGCGATGGCCTGGTTGCCTGCGATCACATTAACCGCTGGCCTGAAGACATCGACATGATAGCGTCGCTCAATGTGGATGCCTACCGGTTTTCCCTTAGCTGGCCGCGCATTATCCGTGCCGACGGCTCGGTGAATCAGGACGGCCTGGATTTTTATATCGGCATTCTGGATGCGCTGGCAGAGCGTAACATTAAAGCGTACGTCACCCTCTACCACTGGGATTTACCCCAGTACCTGGAAGATGAAGGCGGCTGGCTGAACCGCGATACCGCGTTCGCATTTGCCCGCTATGTTGACGTGGTTACCCAGGCGTTCGGCGATAAAGTGTATTCGTACGCCACGCTGAACGAACCGTTCTGCAGTGCTTACCTGGGTTACGAGGCAGGTATTCACGCCCCGGGCAAAGTGGGCAAGGAATATGGCAAAAAAGCCATTCACCATTTGCTGCTGGCTCACGGCTTAGGGATGCAGGTGTTGCGTAAAAACGCTCCGCAAACTGAGAGCGGCATAGTGCTGAACTTCACGCCGTTTTATCCGGCCAGTGACAGCGAGAAAGACAAGGCTGCCACCCAGCTGGCGCACATTCATTTTAACGACTGGTACATCCGCCCAATCATTGAAGGCGAATATCCGGCATTGCTGAACGAGCTGCCTGCGGCCCATCGCCCTGTGATTGAGGACGGTGATTTAGAAATTATCGCCCAGCCCATCGATTTTCTGGGCGTTAACTACTACACCCGCGCCAAAGTCGAAGATAACGGCGGGGAAGATCCCCACCAGCTGGCGCCACCGGCGGATTGTGAAAAAACTGCGATGGGCTGGGAAGTCTACCCGCAGGGCCTGACCGATTTGTTATTGCAGTTGCACCGTGACTTCACGCTGCCACCGCTGATCATCACCGAAAATGGCCTGGCCAGTGACGATCATATGATTGACGGGGTGGTCGATGACCAGCAGCGTATACGCTACCTGCAAAGCCATATGGATGCCGTGTCAGAAGCGGTGCGCCAGGGTGTGAACATCACCGGTTACTTCGTGTGGAGCCTGATGGACAACTTTGAATGGGCGCTGGGCTATGAAAAACGTTTCGGTATCGTGTATGTTGATTATGCCACGCAAACGCGCACACTGAAAAACAGTGCCTTATCGTTGCGCCGTATGCTGGCCCCCCGAAAACAAGCAGAATAACAGACAGGCGCAGTGGGTATGGTGAGTTCACGGGAAAAAATTGCTTACGGGCTGGGCGATACCGCCAGCAATTTTATTTTTCAGACGGTGATGCTGTTTCTCACCTTCTACTACACCGATATCGTCGGCCTGTCGCCGGCCGCCGTGGGCAGCATGTTTCTGATTGTCCGCGTGTTCGATGCCGTCACCGACCCAATGATGGGCGCACTGGCGGACCGTACGCGGACCCGCTGGGGCAGTTATCGCCCGTATCTGTTGTGGCTGGCGCTGCCGTTTGCCATATGCAGTGTCATCGCGTTTACCTCGCCGCCGCTGCCGGACACCGGCAAGTTTCTTTATGCCTTTGCCACCTACGCATTACTGATGCTCATGTACACGGCCATTAATATTCCCTACTCGGCCCTGGGTGGCGTGATGAGTGCCGAGGCCAACGAACGGGTGTCTATTCAGTCGTACCGGTTCGTGTTTGCCATGGGCGGCGGCTTGGTAGTGACCCTGTGTATGTTGCCACTGGTGGAGTACTTCGGGCAGGGCGATGACGCGCTGGGGTATCAGCGCGCCATGATGCTGATGAGTTTGGTTGGCATGGGCCTGTTTTTGGTGTGTTTTGCCGGAACCCGGGAACGGGTAAAGCCCTCCAATGAGGAGGCGGTGCCCTATAAAGAGCAGCTCAAGGCGCTGTGGAAAAATGACCAGTGCCGGGTGTTGTGTGCGGTGGCAGTATTGCTGCTGACCGGTATGGTGTTGCGTAATACGCTGGCCATATACTACGTGAAATACGTGTTGCAACGCCCGGATGATGTCACCCTGTTTGTCACTGCCGGCATGATAGGCAGCATCATTGGCTGTGCGCTGGCCAACCCGCTGGCCCGCCGTTACTGCAAAATAAAACTGTATACCCTGCTGCAGGTGGTCAGTGCCGTGATCTGTGTGGTGAACTATTTTGTCGCGGCAGACGCCTGGATCCTGGCCATCAGCCTGCACTTTATGTGGGGGCTGATACTGCAAATGGCCACGCCGCTGCTATGGGCAAAAATTGCCGATGTGGTGGACTACGGCGAATTCAAAACCAGTGTGCGGATGACAGGGGTGACCTATTCCACCGTGGTCTTTTTCATTAAAGTCGGGCTGGCTCTGGGCGGCGCCATGGCGGGCTGGTTACTGGCTTACTACGATTATCAGGCCAATGTGTTTGAGCCCGGTGTGGCGCAGGGCATTGTGGTGTCGTTCTGTATTTTACCGGCCGTGGCCTCATTAGCGGTTGCGATAATCATGCGCTGGTATACATTAGACCACCATAAAGTGGCGGCAATTCAGCAACAACTGACATTACAGCGCCAGTAATGACCCAGTAGCGGGCATGCGTATCGTCACACCGGCGATACAATCAGGAACACGGAGCACATGGTAAC
This sequence comes from Alteromonas sp., assembly GCA_052032275.1. Lineage (GTDB taxonomy): Bacteria > Pseudomonadota > Gammaproteobacteria > Enterobacterales > Alteromonadaceae > Alteromonas. Next base: position 3,894 of record JBPEWW010000349.1, read on the forward strand.
AATAAAACAGGTCAGCGAAGCAGCAGGTGTCTCCTCGGCCACTGTTTCGCGGGTAATCAATAATACCGACACAGTAAAAGAAAAAACCCGTCAACAGGTGCTGGCAGCCATGGAAAAGCTGGGCTACCGGCACAATGTCATTGCCGCCTCGCTGGCCTCCAACAAAACCCACACCATCGGCTATGTGGTGCCGGAACTGCACGGTTCGTTTTTCGGAACCATGGTAGCCGGCTCTGAAAAGGTGCTGCGCAAAGCCAATAAGCACATGTTTGTGGTGACCGGCCACTCTGACGAGGCGCTGGAAAAAAAGGAAATTGAAGCCCTGCTCAGCCGCCGCTGCGATGCACTCATTTTGCATGTGGAGGCTGTAAGCGACGAATACCTGGTGGAACTGGCCAGCCAGGATGTGCCGCTGGTGGTGGTTAACCGTTACATTGAAGCCATTGGCGACCGGTGTATCAGTCTGGATAATGTCACTGGCGGGTACATTGCCACCAAACACTTACTGGAGTTAGGGCATCGGGATATTGGCTATTTGTCGGGGGCCTTGTTTAAAGCCGACGGCATTAACCGTCTGGAAGGGCACAAACGGGCGCTGGCCGAAGCCGGGGTGAACTACAATCCTAACCTGACTTACGAAGGCAATTTCCAGGCGCAGTCCGGCGAAGCGGGCATTGAGGCACTGGAGGCGGCAGGCTGTTATTACACGGCGGTGGCCTGTGCTAACGATGAAATGGCCTCCGGCGCCATTAATGCGCTGCGCAACCATGGCAAGCGGGTGCCGGAAGACGTGTCGGTAATAGGCTTCGATAACATCGATTTTGCCAGCTATCTGACCCCGAAACTCACAACTGTGGACTATCCGGTCAGGGATATCGGCGCCATGGCGGCGAACTGGATTTTAGATCAGGTGTACGGCAGTCATAAGGTGGTACTGGAACACATTCTCACCCCCAGACTGATTGAACGGGGCACCACCCGTGCCTGTGACCGGTAATTAATTACTATTGGCTAATAGCCATCGCAGGCGGTTCCCTGCTAAAGTGAATTTTCAATAATTCTAATACAACTGGAGACACTATGCTGGTCCTCAAGTCTACCTTTGAGTCGAAGGCCAATGCCTTAACCGACCTGCAACAGGATCATACCCGCACTCTGGAGCGCCTGGCACAGCTGGAAGCTGAAAACGCCGCGCTGCAGGAAGAGAACGCAGCCCTGGCGGAGGCGGGCCAGCAATTTAAGGAAAATTCGCTGAGTAACGGCATGCTGGATGCGCTGGGCCAGGTCAGTGGGATCCGCGCGTCGGTGCTGGCGGCCTATCAGCAAATCGAGGATGAAAGTGCCTCTATTGCAGATATACAGAGCCTGTTCGACACCTCTTCCACGTCGCTTAAAGACATCATCACTGCCATGAACGCCCTGAGCGAGCGCATGACCCAAATGAGCGAGCGTATTTCCGGGTTATCGGATACCGCTGATAACATTAATAAGTTTGTCTCTACCATCACCAGTATCTCCGATCAGACCAATTTGCTGGCGCTTAACGCGGCCATCGAAGCCGCCCGTGCCGGGGACGCCGGCCGCGGGTTCAGTGTGGTTGCCGATGAAGTACGGGCACTGGCGAACGAAACCAATAAATCGGCCAATGAAGTGGCTGAGCTGGTGCAGGGGATCATTCAGTCTACCCGGGCCGCGGTTGGCTCAGTGTCGGAGCTGCAGGAAAATAACGCGCACCTGTCAGAGGGCGTGAATACCCTGAATGCGTCGTACGATAAAATGGTGCAGCACTGTGACAGCATGAGTACTACCATTAAACACGGCTCGCAGGAGACCTTTATTCAAACCCTGAAGCTGGATCACGTAGTGTGGAAAAGTGATGTGTACGCCATCCTGTGCGGTAAAAGCAGCAAGCACAACGGGGAGCTGGGCGACCACACGGCCTGCCGGTTAGGTGAGTGGTACCAGGACCGCCAGCGCGATGGCGTGGCCAACAGTGATGCATTCCGCAGGCTTGAGAAGCCTCATGCAGAAGTGCACCGTGCCGGCATTCAGGCCGTTGAAGCGGCCCAGGCGGGCGACACCGCTAAGCGCGACGCCCTGATTAAACAAATGGAAGC
>JBPEWW010000035.1:0-5213 GCA_052032275.1 Alteromonas sp.
AGTCCACCGAGTGCCCGGCCAGATGGGCAATGGCCTCATCCAGACTGGCCACCCTGAAGGCCAGGTGCCGTAAGCCTTGTGCTTCCGGCCTGGACGGGCGGGCCGGCGCATCCGGAAACGAAAATAACTCCAGTTGCGCGCCATCGGGTAAGCGCAGGTCGCATTTGTACGACTGACGCGCTGCCCGGTAATTTTCAGCGAGCACCGTCAGACCCAGAATGTGGGTGTAGAAATGTTTCGATACCGGATAATCACTGCAGATGACAGCGACATGGTGGATACCTGCCAGGGTTTTCATCAGGGAATTTCCTCGCCACGCACAGTTTCCAGTAACTGATACCAGTGCTCTCTGGAAAGGGTCACTTCAGTGGCTCGGGCGCAGGCAGCAATGCGATCCGGGTTGGTGGTGCCGATTACCGGCTGAATGTTGGCCGGATGCCGCATTAGCCAGCCCAGCACCACCGCCTCAGGAGTGGTTGCATACTCGTCGGCCAGTCTGGCCACCAGTTGCTGAACAGCACTGTCGGTACTGCCTTGCGTCTGGCCACCGCTAAAGCGGCCCTGGGCAAGGCTGCCCCATGCCTGCAGCTGTATTTTGTGTTGCATGCAATATTCCAGCGTGCCCGGCGCATACCCCATCTGACGATTGGCCGGGCTGCCGGTAGTGATGCCATCTTCCAGCCAGTCGCGAAAGCCCAGGCTCATCTCAAGCTGGTTGGCTATGATGGGGGTGTCCAGGGCACTTTGCAGATACGCAATCTGGTGACTGTTCATATTCGAAACACCCACATGGCGAATTTTGCCCTGCTGTTGCAGCTGCATCAGCGTGGCGCACACCTCCTCCAGTTCCATCAGCGGATCGGGGCGGTGCAACAGCAGTATATCCAGGTGGGTGGTGGCTAAGCGTTGCAGGCTATGATTAACCGACTCGGTGATCCACCGGGCAGAGAAGTCATAGCGTTTTGGTCCAAGTTCATCGGCAAAGCGTATGGCACACTTTGACTGCAGGACCATGCCGTCACGCATTGCCGGGGCTTCTTTCAATGCCTGGCCAAACACTGACTCGGCTTTTCCTAACGTATAAATGTCGGCATGGTCGAATACGGTAATACCCTGCGCCAGGGCAGTATCGATTACCGTACGCGCCTGTTTTACGTGGGCGGCAGTGGGGTGACTGGCGTCCCAGTTACCGCCTAAGCCCATGCAGCCATACACGAGCTGGCTGGCATTTGAAAATGTGTTGGTCATCATAACAGGTGTCCGTGGCGAGTTTATTATCTAAAATTACCGGGTAGCCTAGCATAAGCGGCGTGCGCGAGGAAAAGTCTGGATGGCAGTACCTGCATATTGAACGCCAGGCAGTTATTGATCACGAAGGGGAAGTAGGGTGCTGAACCAGAATTATGCAGAAAGCGTGTTGGTTAATATCAATGAGCTGGCATGGGAAGCATCACCCATGGCTGGGGTGTGGCGTAAAAAACTGGAGCGGGAAGGGGCCGAAAGCGGCCGGGCTACTTCCATCGTAAAATACGATCCCGGCTCGGTATTCAGCGAGCATCAACATACCGGCGGTGAAGAAATTTATGTGCTTGACGGGGTGTTCAGCGATGAGTCGGGCAGTTATCCGGCTGGCAGTTATTTTCGTAATCCGCCGGGCACCGCTCACAGTCCCTATTCCGACACGGGCTGTACCCTGTTTGTAAAACTGGGTTATTTTCGTGAAGGAGACAACCGTCAGTTATTGTTACAGCGGGAACAGCTCGGCTGGCAACAGGGAAAAACCGATGATGAAGAGGTGTTTCCTTTGCATCAGTTTCATCGGGAAGTGACGACGCTGGTGTCACTGGCACCCGACACCCGGTGGGACTTCACGCATACGGGAAGTGGCAGAGAGATCCTGGTGATTGAGGGGGAGCTTCGGTTAGCGGATACGCGCTACCCGGCACTGAGCTGGTTGCGATTTGCCAGCCACGACCCCCGCGCCTTGTGCGCCGGGCCCACTGGCGCCACGCTGTTATTTAAGACCGGTCATTTTTTACAACTGGAGAATAAAGATGCGAAATAGACTGCCTGGTCTGGTATGTATCTGCCTGCTGAGTCTGGGCCTGTTGGGGTGTACCGGTAAACCGGATAACGTCCAGCCGGTCACCGGTTTTGAATTATCACGCTACCTGGGTGAGTGGTATGAGATAGCCCGGCTGCCGCATGCATTTGAGGAGGGATTGTCCCATGTTACTGCTGACTACCGTCCCCGGGAAGACGGCGGTATTACGGTTATCAACCGCGGCTTCAGTCAGGCGGAAGATGCCTGGGAAAAGGCCCGCGGCAAAGCGTATTTTGTGGACGACAGTAACACCGGTCACCTGAAAGTGTCTTTCTTTGGGCCTTTCTATGCCAGCTATCTCATCATGCAGCTTGATGAGAACTATCAGTACGCGCTGGTGACCGGGCCGGATAAAGACTATTTGTGGATCCTGTCACGTACCCCACAGTTACCCGAGCCGGTGGTACAGCAGCTGGTGGCTTTTGCAGAGCGCAAAGGGTATCCCGTGGATAAGCTGATCTTCGTTGACCAGCAGGATCCGCCGCCCGCAGAGTAACGCCGCAATCCCCGGCAGCAGCATGTAAGCCAGCGTGGTATACTGACCAAAATCCCCCAACGAGGCAGAAAGGGTGCTGGAAGAAAGAGTTGTCGCACGGGCAAATGGTGTGTGTGAAATGTGTGGCCAGCCGCAGGCGCTGGCTTTACATACGGTGAGCGCGGCAGCGACCGTCGATACCGACACGGTGTTTTTGGCGTGTGAAACCTGTCGCAGCCAGATGAACACGGGTGATATCACCGAGGTGAATCACTGGCATTGTCTGCATGATGCTGTCTGGTCGCCGGTGGCAGGTGTCCAGGCTGAAGCCTGGCGCATGTTAACGCGGCTGGCAGCGGAGCCATGGGCGCAGGACCTGCTGGATATGGTGTATCTGGATGACGATGTGCGAACCCTCGCGGAAGCCGGCCTGGCAGATGCCAGCAGAGCGCCCACCCTGGACAGTAATGGCACGCCATTACAAGCCGGTGACACAGTCCACCTAATTAAAGATCTGCCGGTGAAAGGGGCCACCTTCAATGCGAAGCGGGGGACCGCAGTCCGTAATATTGGGCTGACCGATAACCCGGCACAAATAGAAGGGCGGGTGAACGGTACGCGCCTGGTCATTACCGCGGCCTATACCAAGAAAAGTTAGTAAATTTAATGCACTCATCCGTCGGCCAGTGGTTATAATAACGCCAGTTTGGCTGGCCGGAACAACCATTTTATAAGTAAGGAATTAAGCGAGACTTCATGCAGACGTTAACTCTCAGAACGCCGGACGACTGGCACCTCCACTTTCGTGATGATGATATGCTGCCAGAGACAGTGCCCGCGACGGCGCGCTGCTTTGCCCGCGGCATTGCCATGCCCAACCTGGTGCCACCGGTCACCAATGCGCAGCTGGCGATGGCCTACAAACAGCGAATTCTGGATGCGCGGCCGGCCGGGAGCCAGTTTGAGCCGTTAATGACCCTGTACCTGACCAACGCTACCACGCCGGACGATATCCGCGAGGCTAAAGCCGCAGGTGTGGTCGCCTGTAAGCTTTATCCGGCTGGCGCGACCACCAATTCAGATGCCGCCGTATCGGGCATTGAGGCACTGTACCCGGTGTTTGAGACCATGCAGGAAGAAGGACTGTTATTGCTGATCCACGGTGAAGTCACCGATAACCATGTCGATATCTTCGACCGCGAAAAACTGTTTATTGAGCAGAAGCTGGCCCCCATCGTTGCGGCCTTCCCGGGCCTGAAAGTGGTCTTTGAGCACATCACCACAGCGGATGCCGCACAGTTTGTGGTGGCGGCGAGTGCCAATGTGGGCGCGACCATCACGCCTCAACACCTGTTATTAAACCGCAATGACCTGCTGGTGGGAGGAGTGCGCCCGCACAATTATTGTCTGCCAGTGCTGAAACGCAACACCCACCAACAGGCGTTGCAGCAAGTCGTCGCCAGTGGCAACCGGAAGTTCTTCCTGGGCACCGACTCGGCGCCCCATGCCCGTCACAAGAAAGAAAATGCGTGTGGTTGTGCAGGTTGTTACAGTGCCTGGAGTGCCATTGAATTGTATGCTGAGATTTTTGACAAGCTCGGGGCACTGCACCATCTGGAGGCCTTTGCCAGTGAAAATGGGCCGGATTTTTATGGGCTGCCCCGCAATGCGGGGACCATCACCCTGGTCAGACAGGACTGGCAGGTGCCGGAGACCGTGGCGCTGCCTGACGGCACTGATATTGTGCCTTTTTACGCCGGACAAACCCTAACCTGGAAACTGGATACCCCTCTTGCCTAGTGGAGGTTACTTGTGAAACGACCAACCTTGTGCGCATGGACAGTGCTGATAGCGACACTGATTGTCGCCAGGGTTTACGCACAACCGGCCAGTACAGTCAGGCTGGCGGTTGCACCTATCCCCATATTCAATACCTTTGACGGTGAGCAGGCCGGCGGTTTCAATGTCGAGGCCGTGACCGGCATTGCCACCACAGCTGGTCTGCCCATCGAGCTGGTGAATCTGCCGCTTAACGCCATCGGGCAGGCCCAGGCGGCTGATCCGGCGCTGCTGGCCTCTTCCATTCCCAGAACCCCGGATAACGAGCAGGAATATCACTGGATCACGCCGCTGACCGCCAGCCACACAGCGCTGTTTGTCTCCAGGCTGCATCCGTTAGCCGGCCGGAAGGACGTGAGTCTGTCAGACGTGGCGAGCATCGCCACTGTGCGTGGCGATTATCGCCATGCGCTGGTACAGGAACATGCCCGCAGTCAGGTGCTGGCATTTGAAACCTGGCGCGAAGCCATCGAGGCTGTACTGCAGGGCCGTGCCGAAGGGGTGTTCTTTACGCAAATCGGTTTACACATGGCCTGTGAACAGGCACAGCTTAATTGCGCCAGCCTGATACCTGTCGTTAACTGGAACACCTCATACAACTATCTGGCACTGAAAAAACACCCGGGCAATGGGCCGCTGGCCGCCCGGCTGGCCGATGCAGCGGTGCGCTTCAAAGCCAGTGAGGCATTCCCGGCACTGGTGGGGCAGACCGTTGAACAGCTTAATCACAGGCAAATTCCGGTGGCGGTGCAGGATGGCGTTATCAGCTTTACCCGTCCGCTGGAACTGGCCGCC
>JBPEWW010000350.1:0-3093 GCA_052032275.1 Alteromonas sp.
ACTGCCAAACCGTCAATATCCACACCGGTTTGCAATGAGATAAACCGGGGGGCGCTAAAGAGGTAGCTGTAGCTGTCATACTGGCTCACTTCGAACATCACATAGCTGTCCGGCACCGGGATAAGGTGGCTGATACCAAACAGCAGTAAATACTGCTGCCCCACACCGGCGGCGAAATTGCCGGCAATGGCCTGCGCGCTGAGCGGGCGGTTATGCACCGCTACCATGCGCAGGGTGCCGGCCCAGGGACGGTCCCCGGAGGCTTCGTTACCCAGTACAAAGGCAAAGCTGTCATCCCAGTCCGTTAAGCTGCCCGGCGCCACGTCGTCCATATCACCGGTGTGCTCGCCATTGACGTAAATCTGGCGGCCTCCGTCAACACTGTAATTCACTACCACATGTTGCAGGGCAGCCTGTAACACTTCGGCATCATCGGCCGTGGCCAGCATGGGTGTGCCGTTTACATCGGTATTCGCGGTGCGCAGCTGCACGGTGTAGTTGTACAGCTGCTGTCCCAGCGTGAAATTACGCCGGTCCCGTCCACCGGAGTAGCTTATGATCCGGGCCGGCCCCTCCTGCGTCACATTCGCCGGTGCCACCCAGGCTTCAAGGGCAAATTCGCCACTGCCCACCAGCAGGTTATACAGCTTGCGTGAGTCGGTCGTCGTGCCTTGTGCTTTGCCATCGCCGAACTGAATGCCATAGCCACCTACCCAGTTATATTCACCGCTTAAGGTCAAATCGAGGGCCGGATCGACACCACTGGTATCGAAGGCCTGGTTACCACTGCCGGTCTTAAACTCCCATTTGGCGATGACACTGGCATCATAGCGGCCGCCGCCGCTGGCCAGCACGCCCTCAAACAGGCCCAGTGCATCGGAATACACCCAGTCTTCGGCCAGCTCTGTCAGCGGGATCCCGGCGGCCATGGCATCAATGGCGTCGGCGAGCAGCGCGCCGTCTGCCTGGCAGTCATCCCAGCAGTTATGAAACTGATCGCGAACCCGCACTACCAGCCGGGAATCCGCGGGCGCGTCCAGGTTGAGCCGGTCCCTGGCCGCAGCGTAGGCTTCGGCAACATCAGCGGACGCGAAAAACGGGGCAATGGGCACGCTGGCACTGCTGGTATGACAGCCTGCACAATAGGTAGTCAGTAACGGATGCACGTGACTGGCAAACAGCGCCGGATCCTCCGGGAAGTTTTTGGTGCTGCCCGGTGCGCGGGCGGGCGGCGCGGTCAGCTCGATGCGGGTAGCCTGCGCCTCGGCGTCGGTCATCGCTGCCCAGTTTTCCAGCCAGGTGGTCATAATGTCTTCGCAGGCACTGTCGCTGGCCAGCCAGCAATTGTGGCCACCGGCCACTTTGGTGACCAGCACCGACTCCGCCGGGCGGGTCAGGTTCACCAGTCCGCTGGTAGCCGTGTACGCCTGATTAATGTCATCGTTGCGGGCAAACGTGGGAGATTGCTGGCCCTGTACATGACAGCTGCCACAGCGATCGCTGATCGCAACATTGTCCCACAACGCTGCTTTGAAATACCGGACATCGTCACTGCCGGGTGCCGGTCCGGTGTAATTGACCACCGGCTGCTCGGCCGGCGGTGGCAGTGGATTTTCAGTCACCTGAGTCTCGCTGCCGCCACATGCACTGACTAACGTGACAGTCACAAGCGCTAACGCGAGGACAGCGGGAAAAGCATGGCCTGACATTATTCGTCTCCCTTACAATAACTGGCGGCACTCGCGAAAACCGGTTTCATGCGATACCCATTGGCGACAAAACCGGTCATCATCGCCTCAATTTCGGCATGATCACGGCCATTCTGCGGCGGCCGTAAACAGACCTCACGAAACACCTTGGTTACCTGACACCGGGCAAATTTGTCACTGTTGGCCAGCTCTTCACCCAGTGTCCGGGCGCCTTGCCCCTGGCCGGGCAGGGCAGGGTCCCAGCCAAGGTGCAGGTTCGGCCCCTCCCGCCAGAAGTTTTCCCAGCCGTCGTCTTCGGTAATAAAGCCATGGACAAAGTTGTTATTGTTGATCCAGTACTTCGCCTGCACCCGCAGTCCGGTTTGTGGATCCAGGGAGCCGGCCTGATTGTATTGCAGCATGCCCCGTTCTCCCTCTGGATCAGCGGCGGCGTCGTACGCATAGTTGTAATAGGCAAACGCCTGGGCTAGTGGGTCCATGCCGGCATGACAGCCTACACAGTTGTTATGAAACAGCCGGCTGTCGCCGCCGGGACTGCGGCTGACATCCTGACGAATGCGGGCCGGTGAGCGGGAAATGTCCGCGACCCCTTCCAGGTCGGTACATAAATGATTGATCAGTGTGAAGCGCAGCATGGCGCGGTTGGTGCCGTCTTTAAAAAAGGCTTTGGCGGCCGCCCGGGTGGTCATGATACCGGCGGCGGCCTCTGCCGGTAGGCCGGTCTCGGCGGACTGACTGGTACGGACAAGCCCGGATTGTAAATCGACGACATTGTCTTCCAGCGCGACATAGTGGGCGTTGTTATCGCGCTGGTAAGGCGGCAGCCCGAGGTTGGGATCGCCTATATACAGAATGTCGCTGCTCAGCACCCCACGAAAATCCAGATCGTCCCGGACCATGCCAATGACCGTGGCGGTGTAGTCATTAAGCGGCGCATAAATACTGAAAGCCTCGTTGGTCCAGGGCGTAACCCAGTGCTTCAGCGTGACATTGTAAAAGGCGGGATGTTCCATCGCCAACATTGCCGCAGCGTGATCATCACCGGACTCGATGAGTGCCGCCATGGCGTCCAGCGTAGCGGCCTGGGCCGGTACGCCTGCAAGCCGATCGTGCATACGGGCCGCCTGCTCGCGCGAACCGGCGGCGACGGGCAGGGTAAGCAGCAACCCGATTACGACGAGAAAAACTGCCGGCCACCAGCCGGGCGAGCGCGCAGCGCCTGTGGAAGAATCAGCAAACACAATCATGCTCCTGTAAGGATTGCTATGACGCAATCAAAGCAGGCCGCTGCGGAATGATAAATAGCACCGTCTACCTTTACGTATGATTTTTCATAGCTGAAGCTGGTAGCCAGATATATAAAATATCCCGCATGTTGCTGCTG
>JBPEWW010000351.1:0-6828 GCA_052032275.1 Alteromonas sp.
CCGGCACCACTTTCGCCGACAATGGCAACTTTCTGGCCAGGCTGCACGGTAAAACTGATGTCCCGCAAAATAGGCCGGGCGGTCGAGTACGCAAAACTGACCTGATGAAACCTGATTTCACCGCGGCTCACCGTCAGCTGGGTGGCCTCCTCACTGTCCTGAACGGCAGGCGTTTTGTCCAGCAACTGAAACAGGTTGTCGATATTGGCCAGTGAGCCACGAATTTCCCGGTATACAAAGCCCAGAAAATTCAGAGGCATAAATATTTGCATGGTGAAGGCGTTGATTAACACAAAGTCGCCAATGGTCATCTCACCCCGGGCCACCCCGAGTGCCGCATTGCCCATCATGGCAGTCATCGCCACCGCAATGATGAAAGCCTGGCCACCATTAAGCGCAAACAACGACAGCCGGTTTTTGCGCCGGGCTTGCTCCCAGTTCGCCAGGTCTTCGTCATACCGGCGGGCTTCAAACGCTTCGTTATTAAAATACTTCACCGTTTCAAAGTTCAGCAGGCTGTCCACAGCCCGGGAATTGGTAGACGAGTCGGCCTGGTTCATTAAGGTCACATAGCGGGTGCGCCAGTGCGTGGCCCGCATGGTAAAGCCGACATATACAATCACCGCTATCAGGATGATTAACGCGAACGAGGGCCCGTACTGGGTCAGCAGTAGTACCACCACCACGGCAATTTCAAACAGGGTAGGGCCAATATTAAACACCATAAACCGCATTAAAAAGCTGATACCGCTGGTGCCGCGTTCGATATCACGGGACAGCCCGCCGGTCTGCCGGGACAGATGAAAGCCTAAATCAAGCCGGTGCAAATGGCGGAATACTGTCAGGCCCAGGCGGCGCATGGCACGCTCGGTAACACGTCCAAACAGGGTATCGCGAACCTCGCCCAGCAACACATTGAGTAACCGCAGCGTGCCGTATGCCGCCACCAACGCCAGCGGCACGGCCAGCACAAGGCTGGTGGTATCGGCTTCATTAAGACTGTCCACGGCGTATTTCAGTACATAAGGCAAGCCGATACTTGCCACTTTTGCGCCAACCAGACACAGCATGGCCAGGGCCACCCGCTGCCGAAACTCCATCAGGTAGGGCCACAGCTGCTTAAATACGTCCCAGCGGATCGGTGCGTCGGCAGGGTAAGAGGCGTGTTGACGTCGCATAATGAGTAATAACAACCTGTCAGCAATGGCCAGCGAGGGCGTGATAATTATCTGGCTGTGTAACCTTTTAAGCCGGGTTACGTAGTCAAAAGTGAGAGGAAACGGCGCGTTAAGCGATATACAGCATTTATTGCTGCTGTATTCTATGGCATGGTTAGTGGTTGCGCAAACAGGGGCGGGTGCGCTCGCCCGGCAAGGCTGACATACATAACATATTAGGAGTGAGGGCTGCTTGCTTCAGGATAATCACGGCAGACAATTTCATTATTTGCGGCTTTCGGTCACCGAAGCCTGCAATTTCCGTTGTCAGTATTGCCTGCCAGACGGCTATCAGGGGCCGTCGGCAGATCAGTTTTTGAGCCTTGACGAAATACATACCGTGCTGACGGCATTTGCCGGTCTGGGCACCAGTAAAGTCAGGCTGACCGGCGGCGAGCCATCCTTACGGCGCGACTTCACTGAAATTATCAACGCTACTGCACACACCCCCGGTATCCGCGAGGTAGCCATGACCACCCATGGTGGGCGGCTGCACAGGTTTGCCGGGGAATGGAAGGCGGCAGGCCTTGATAAAGTGAATGTCAGTATTGATAGCCTTGATCCCCGCCAGTTCGCTGCCATTACCGGGCGTGACAGCCTGACACAAGTGCTGGCCGGCCTCGACACGGCCATAGCGGCCGGGCTGACGGTAAAAGTGAACACGGTACTCATGAAGCAGTTTTCCCCAGGCAGACTAACGCGCTTTCTGGACTGGCTGAAAGAAACCCCGGTTACGCTGCGGTTTATTGAGCTAATGCAAACCGGTGATCAGGGCCGCTTTTTTGACAACCAGCATCAAAGTGGCGTGCCAATCAGGCAGTGGTTAACTGAGCGGGGCTGGACCCCGCTGCAACGCGCTTTGGCCGCCGGGCCTGCGGAAGAGTTCGGTCATCCGGATTACGCGGGCAAAATAGGGCTTATCCTGCCCTACAGTAAGGATTTTTGTAAACGCTGTAACCGCCTGCGTGTGGCCGCCAACGGTAACCTTCATCTGTGCCTGTTCAGCGAGCAGGGGATGAGTTTGCAACCGTACCTGAAAGACGGCGATGTGGCCGGGTTACAGCAATATCTGCAGAAGCTGCTAGTCTCTAAGGAGGCTACCCACCACCTGCATGAGGGTATGACGGGCGCAACCAGTAATCTTGCGATGCTAGGAGGCTAAATGAGGTTACCTGATGTACATAGATGACAGCGAACGGCTGTCTTTTGAGCCGGTGTCTGAGCGGGATGCCGAGTTTCTCTGGTCTATCGACCAGGATGAAGAGGTTATGCGGTATCTCAATGGCGGCAGAAAAACCAGCCGCGCAGACATAGATGGCGTATTTATCCCCCGAATCAAGGCATTCAGTAACCCGGCGCTGGGGTGGGGGGTATGGCGGGTCACCGAAAAAGCCACCGGAGAAGATGTGGGCTGGATTTTAGTGCGGCCTATGCTGTTTTTCACTGCCACGCCACAAACCGATAACCTGGAGCTGGGCTGGCGTTTCAAACGCCATACCTGGGGACGGGGTCTGGCCACCGAAGCGGCCCGGGCAGTGCGCGATGCGTTGTTTGATATGGGCGTTGAACATTTTTCTGCCACCGCCATGCCCGACAACGCGGCGTCCATTGCCGTCATGAAAAAACTGGGCATGGAATACAGCCACGAAATTGACTACGAAGATGAAGTCTTTCAGGGCCGTTTGGTGGTCTACAAACAGGATCTCAGCCGTATTCTGAGCTTCTGAGATTCCCGTTAAGACAACTCTCTGAGCACGGTCTTCACCCGTTGATAGCGCCGCTCCTGCTCGTCATTGAGTGTGGCGGATTCAATTGTCCTCATGCAGTTGTGGATAAGCGTTTTCACATGATTATCGCGATGCGGCGAGTCACGCATCTCCAGTGCCGTTGCCTGCAGCAGGTTAAGTGCAATGGAAGGGTTTTTGGGCATAAGAGTAAATGCCTGGCGAAAGGTGGTCAGCGCTGCGGCCAGGTCGCCCTGCTGATACTGACTCACTGCCGAATTATTCAGGGCTTTCGGACTTAAGGGGATGTCGGCTTTTTCGCTGCGTTCCTGCCGAATATAGTGCAAAAACAAGGCACTTTGTGCAGGATCAGTTGCACAGCGGCTTTCAATAATATCCAGAATGTTGAGCGCATGCTCCTGTAGCCCCACTTCATGAAACGCCTTGGCTTTATCAAGCAGTGCTTCGATGCTGTCCGTCTCCCACGTATCGTCGATTAGCTGGTCCAGCAAGGCTCTGGCATTCTCACTCTCATCCTGCAAATACAGCAGGCGGGCATCGATGACTTTCATCTGCTCGTCAACATCGGCTTTCGGGAAACTGGCTTTTAACTGACGCAGGTAGTCATTCGACTGCCTGATCAGTTTGGATGTCATGCCTTCATCGGCGGTCATCGCGTAGTCAATGCCTGCCCGCGCCACGTTCAGATAAATATCGGGGTTATCGTGGATTGAATTTTTAGCAAACTTAACCACTTTCTTAGCGGCTTCAAACTGGCGTTCATAGTCGTGGGTAAGTCGTGACAGTTCCACGGCCTGACGGTGCCGGTGGATATTATGCGGCGAGATTTCCCCCGCCAGCGACACGCATTCCAGGGCGTCGTCGAACTCCTGCATTTTAATTTGCAGCGCCGAGAGCAAATCATAGGCAGCCAGCATCGAGTCTTTTTCAAATGCCAGCCTTAAAATAAGCTTCTCGGCGTCATCGTCCTGATCCAGCTGAATATAGCAGCGGACCAGACCAAGCTGAGCCCAGGTAAAGTTCTGTACGTTGAGGATGGCCTGATAAAACTCTCTGGCCTGTTCAATAAAATTACACGCCTGCAGCAATTCGCCCTTAATTTTCAGCGCCAGCGGAAAAAATTCGGCGTTGTTGGGTTCGGTAAGAAAGTGCTCAATTTCGTTAAGCGCAGCGTCGAATTGATCCTGCTCCAACAGTTGATAAATCGGCTTAAGCGCCTGTTTACGTTGCAAAACCCGGGACAGCCGCCGATCCAGATCTTTTACGGTAAAGGGTTTGGCAAGAAATTCGTCGGGCTGCAGTTCCACAATCGAATGCACGATGTCTGCCGTGGTATCGGCACTGATAAACACAAACGCGGTACTGGGCGGCAGTTCCTGCTGTTGTTTGAGCTGGTCATACAGGAAGTAGCCTTCCTGCTCCTGCTTTAAATCATAGGCACACACGATAAGATCGTACCGTTCACGCCGGATGGCGGACAATGCCAGACTGGCCCGGTCAACATAGTCGATATCCTGAAAGCCAAGCGCTTCCAAGGAGTACTTCAGATATCCTTTTGCCAGAACCTGATCATCAACAATCAACACCTTCAACTGACGTGCCAGCTTGATATTCATAGTTTTTTTAAGTCACTGCGTGGTGGCTATCATTATGTTTATAATGATTTATCGTCCGGCAGAAGTAAAAGATTATTGAAATCTCGCAACCGACTGCGCTGGCGAGCGGAAATACGGCGTACGCGTGGTAAGTTGGCTAATTGCACTGCAGGCCATGATGTAATAACAGATGAACGGCGTTACGTCAGGGAGCACGCTAAGCGGATTGAAACTGATGAATCAGGTAGCAGATCAGTAAGAAAATAAGCAAATAATTGCAAGGGGAGGGTGGTGGACGCTACTGGGCTTGAACCAGTGACCCTCGCCTTGTAAGGGCGATGCTCTCCCAACTGAGCTAAGCGTCCGTCGTTTTGTGTTTCTTGCTGTACTTCGCAAGTGGGGCGGTATTATAGAGTTGCGGCCGTCACTGTCAACAACAAAATTTGAGATTGTTTACTGTTTGCATGAAAAGCGATCAGAATGCCTGTTTTTGAGTAAGTAATCAGCAATGCGCGTGCTCTATAGGCCCAGGGTAAGTCACGTAACGTGCTTTTTCGGCGGCCATTACACTGGTAGAATGCCCGCAACTTTTGATTCATTACTTACAGAGAGATGCCATGTCGGTTGTTACCAGATTTGCGCCCAGTCCTACAGGTTACTTACATGTGGGCGGCGCGCGTACCGCCTTATATTCCTGGCTGCTTGCCAAGCGCCACGGTGGTCAGTTCGTACTTCGGGTTGAAGATACTGATGTAGAGCGGTCTACGGAAGAAGCCAAACAGGCCATTCTGGATGGCATGCAATGGCTGGGACTGAACTGGGATACAGGCCCGGTATATCAGACCGATCGTTTTGATCGGTATAAAGCACTTATCCAGCAGTTACTGGATAATGGGCAGGCCTATAAGTGCTTTATGAGCGCAGAAGAACTTGACGCCATCCGTGAAGAGCAGAAAGCGAAGGGCGAAAAACCCCGTTATCCTGGCACCTGGCGTGATCGCACCGACCACCCTGAAGGCGAACCTTTTGTGATCCGCTTCAAAAGCCCGCAACAGGGCAGTGTGGTGTTTGACGATCACGTACGCGGCCGTATCGAGTTTAATAACTCGGAGCTGGATGATTTGATTATCCAGCGTACCGACGGCACGCCCACCTATAATTTCTGCGTGGTGGTTGATGACTGGGATATGGGCATTACCCATGTAGTGCGCGGTGAAGACCACATTAATAACACGCCCCGTCAGATTAATATTCTGCAGGCACTGGGGGCACCGGTCCCTGAATATGCGCATGTGTCTATGATCCTGGGCGACGATGGCAAAAAGCTGTCTAAACGCCATGGGGCGGTGAGCGTCACCCAGTACCGTGATGATGGTTTTCTGCCGCAGGCATTGCTGAACTACCTGGTGCGGCTGGGGTGGTCTCACGGCGATCAGGAAATTTTCTCGGTATCGGAGATGATCGAGCTGTTCAGTGTTGACGCGATTGGCCAGTCTGCTTCGGCGTTTAATACAGAAAAACTGATTTGGTTAAATCAGCATTACATCAAGAGCCTGCCGGCCAGCGAAGTGGCCGCACACGCGCGGATGCATTTCACTGACTTAGGCATTGATTTGCACACCGGCCCGGCGCTGGAATCGGTAATCGCGATTCAGGCAGACCGGGTTAAGACCTTAAAAGAGCTGGCAGCGATCAGCACCTACTTCTATCAGGACTTTGACAGTTTTGATGAGAAAGCGGCCAAAAAGCATCTGCGCCCGGTAGCCAGACAACCACTGGAAACGGTAAAAGAAAAGCTGATGGCGCTGGAGGAGTGGACACCGGAAGCGATTCAGAGCGCCATTAATGGCACAGCTGAAGCACTGGAGGTCGGTATGGGCAAAGTAGGTATGCCATTACGTGTGGCGGTGACCGGTGGTGGCAACTCACCTTCGCTGGATGTCACGCTGAATCTGCTGTCCAGAGACAAAGTCGGTGAGAGAATAGACAAAGCGCTCACTTTTATAGCAAACAGAGAAAATTCATAAAAAAACCGTTGACATAAAAAGGGGGGGTGCCTAGAATGCGCCCCGCTGTCACGGAACAGTCACACAGAAATGTGTAACGTGATGGGGCCATAGCTCAGCTGGGAGAGCGCTTGCATGGCATGCAAGAGGTCGGCGGTTCGATCCCGCCTGGCTCCACCAAATTCTGGCAATGCGTGAAAACGAATTGCTTAGGCTGAAGGTTTAAATCCTTCGGACAACAAATCTTCGTAGTGAGTATTCGTTA
>JBPEWW010000352.1:0-10748 GCA_052032275.1 Alteromonas sp.
TGAATGTCGTCGGATATCAGGAACGCGACAAACTGGCGGGCAGCCGCGCGATTGTCATCCCCCGCGGTGATGGCCAGCTGCTGACGAATCGGCTGGTGCAGGCGCTCGTCAATCAGGTGAATATGGTCGTCCAGGTGATACACCTGTGAATAGCTGACTAAAGCGCGATCCACATTGCCGGTGGCATAAAACTGGTAGGTTTGCTGGACGTTTTTTCCGGTCACCAGACGGGTGGCCAGCTGAGGCCACAAAGTCAGGGTGTGCAGCACCTCTTTGGCAGCGCGGCCATAGGGCGCAATGCGTGGGTTCGCAATGGCCAGCCGGGTGCCTGGTGCCAGCGCATAGGTTTTGAGATCATGAATGCCAGGGGAGCGTACTGCCCTGTCCAGATAGGCCAGTCTGCCAATCGCATAGGTCACGACATCGTCCTGACCTACCCGTCCGCTGGCTACCAGCGCTTGCGGGCGCTCACTGTCAGCGGACAAAAACACGTCCAGCCGGGCGCCATGCTGAAGCTGTGCAAACAGGGTACCGCTGGCGCCTACTGTCAGTGACGTGCGGATGCCGGTTTGCTGCTCAAAGCGCGCAGTGATTTGTTTGAGCGGCGCGGCAAAATTCGCCGCCACGCCCATACGCAGGGTTTGTCCGTGCACGTTCAGGCTTGTCAGCAGGCAACCAAGGAGCAACAGCGTCAGCCGGTTAGTCACCCTGCGCCTCATGATCATTGCTGTGCCACCACTGCATAGCCGCCTCGGTATCGCTGGCTTTGGGTTGCACCCACTGGCTCTCGCCGCCCGGCACGTATTCCTTTTTCCACAGCGGAACCGCTTGCTTTAGTGTATCCATAATAAATGCAGCAGCCTCAAATGCGGCCTGACGACGCATGGCCGCGCACCCAACCCAGACAATATCCTCGTTATTGGCGATACGCCCTACCCTGTGCACCACAGCCGCGTCGATTAACGAAAAGCGTTCAGCGGCCTGACGAAGCAAACCTGCCAGGGCATTTTCAGTCATGCCGGGATAGTGCTCCAGTTCAATACCGTCAAGCGCCCCGTGTTCATTAAAATCCCGTGTCCGGCCGGTAAAGGTCACGATGGCGCCGGTTTCGCCATGTGGCAGTTGCCCGCTAAACATCTCGTAGCAGCTCTGGGCAGCCAGCGGTGAGGTGGTCACATACGCTAACATTCAGCCTCCGGTGACCGGCGGAAAGATCGCCAGCTCGTCGCTGCTGTTAACAGGGTGGCTGCCGTCAACCAGCTGGTGGTTGCACGCCATTAACAACGGGCTGTCAAACACCTGGGCCTGGTCAGGAAAGTGCCGGGCGAGCGCGTGTTTGACCTCTCCCATCGAGGCGCTGTCCGCGACTTCCAGGTGCACCCGCTGGCACCCCAGCTGCTCCCGTAGCTGCGCAAAAAACTGCACGGTTACCTGCATGATGTTTCCTCATCGTGATGGTCGTGCGCCTGCCAGTGCCCGTGTTTACCGCCTTTTTTGTCAAGCACCCGAATATTGTGCAGGCGCATTGCCGGGTCGAGCGCTTTGCACATATCGAACAATGTCAGCAGCGCCACATTAACGCCGGTCAGCGCTTCCATTTCCACGCCGGTTTTACCGCTCAACCGACAGAAACACTGCGCCAGCAGGCGCTGATTGGCAGCATCCACTTTAAACTGGATATCGACTTTGGTCAGCGCCAGAGGATGACACAGCGGAATAAGGTCGGCGCATTTTTTGGCTGCCTGTATACCGGCCACTCTGGCCACAGCAAAAACGTCGCCCTTGGCAATGGTGCTGTCGCTGATTGCGGTGATCACCGCCTCACTCACATGCAGTTCCCCCGCAGCAGTGGCCTCCCGGGTTGTCACTGCTTTTTCACTGACATCCACCATATTGGCCTCGCCCCCGGCATTGAGATGACTGAAGCCGCTCATGGGGCGACGCCGTTAAGCAGGTGCGACACAAAATTGCAGGGCCTGAAGTCTGCATCCAGCTGACTGGCGATAATCTTTTCCCAGCCGGTTCGGCAGGCCCCGGAAGAGCCTGGCAGACAAAACACCACGGTATTATTTGCAAAGCCAGCCAGCGCACGGGACTGAATGGTGGCGGTACCAATCTCATCAAAACTCAGCTGACGGAACAACTCACCAAAGCCGTCCACCTGTTTATCAAACAGGACCTGCAATGCCTCCGGCGTGGAGTCGCGCTGGGTAAACCCCGTCCCGCCGGTCACCAGCACGGCATGCACGCCGGGATCAGCAATCCAGTTCGACACGACGGCGCGTTGTTGGTAAATATCATCCCTGACCAGTTTCCGGTCCGCCAGTGTATGACCTGCAGCGCGCAATGCGTCGGCCAAATACTGCCCGGAAGTGTCCGTGTCCAGGGTGCGGGTATCAGATACCGTTAAAACCGCAATGGACAACGGCATACTTACAGCACTCATAAGATTTCCTAAATTGAGATACGAATTGTCAGGTGGCTTTGATACAGTTAACCCGGCCGGCTTACGCCGCCCGACCATTATGATTGACCACCCAGAGTAACTATGCCAGATCCCATCACCCACTCACAAGCCATGCGTTTTAATCGCCAGATTGTTTTGCCGCAATTTGATTTAGCCGGTCAGGAAGCCCTGGCCCGTGCCCGGGTGCTGATTTTCGGTGTGGGGGGACTGGGTAACGCGGCGGCGATGAGTTTAGTGACCTCCGGCACAGGCATGTTAACCCTGGTCGACCCCGATGTGGTGGATGAGCACAACCTGCCCCGCCAGTGGCTGTTCAGCGAATCACAGGTGGGCCAGCACAAGGTAGCCGCGGCTTTCGACAGCCTGCATGCGCGCAACCGCCACTGTAAAATTCAAACCGTGGCACACGCGCTGTCCGACAGTGACATTAGCGCCCTGCTTGGTGAGCACGACATTGTGCTTGATTGCACGGACAACCTCACTGCCCGAAAGCAAATTAGCCGGCTTACCTACCATGCCGGATTGCCACTGGTCTCCGGCGCCGCCATCCGCTTTGAAGGCCAGTTGTTCGTGGCTCACCCGGCCTCGGGCAGCAGCTGTTATGGCTGTCTGACGCAGTTATTTGAGGCGCCGGTGTTAAGCTGCACCGAAGCCGGTATTCTGTCACCGGTGGTCAGTATTGTTGGGCTGCAACAGGCCCTGCTGGCCATTAAGCTGATCGCGCAACTGGGCGATGTGCCCACCGGCACCCTGCTGACATTCGACGGGCTCAGCCAGCAATGGCACAGCTTCGGCGTTCCCAGACAGGCGAAATGCCCGGTATGTACCCTCTCCTCCACCATTGATTACTGAATATGTCGTTAATTGAAAAAGATTATATCGTCGTTGCGCAAAATGCGTCCGGCCGTAATATGCATGTCCCTGTGTACCGGATCCGCGGCCCCCGGCCAGGCCCCAAAGTGTACATTCAAAGCTCAATCCATGGTGCTGAGGTGCAGGGTAATGTGGTCATCTATCATCTGCTACAACGCCTGAAGTCCCTGTCCGTATGCGGCGAAATTGTGCTGGTACCGAATTGCAATCCGGTGGGCACCAATATTAAGGCCGGTGAATATACGCTGGGACGGTTTGATCCTGTCAACGGGACCAACTGGAACCGCGGGTATTACTACAATGAAAGCGCTGTCCACGCCTTTGCCGATACGGTGTCAGCCGACGCCAGCCACACTGCCATACGCACCGCGTTCCGTGCGTTCTGGAGCCAGGCGATTGCCGATAAGCTGGCTTCGCCCTGGGGGCTGGGCTTAGCCCAGCAGCTGAATCTTAAGTTACAGCAGCTGGCCGTGGATGCGGACTTTGTTCTGGATTTACACAATGGCCCGGTGTCTACCCGCCATATCTACATTCCTGAGTATGCCCGTGACGCGGCGAAGCTGTTTAACATCCCCCATTGCATCTTTATCCCCAATGTATTCGCCGGGGCACTGGATGAAGCCACCTTTTGCCCGTGGTGGACGTTGCAGGATGCCCTTAGCCGCAAATTTGATCGTGACGTGCAGCTGGGCGTGGAGGCGTTTACGCTGGAAATGGGAAGCCAGGAGGTGATCAATTTTGCCGAAGGCAATGTGGATGCCACCAGTATTCTCAGCTATCTGACCGCCAAAGGGGCCATTGAAAACAGTCACATCAAACCGGCCACGATGACCCGACGGGGTGTGGCGCTGGCTAACTACAAAACCCTGTATACCCAGTGGGGCGGCATGGTGGAATACCTGGCCCGGCCCGGTGAATGCATTGCCGCCGGCGCGCCGTTAGCCCGGGTACTGAATATTGATGAACTGGACAATGAACGGGGCAGCATCGTAGTGCCCGCGCCCTGCGATCTTATTCCCATCCTGCATTTCCCGTCTGCCTCGGTACTCAGCGGCACCCAGCTCTACAAAGTGTTTACCGATTACTTTACTATAACCACTGACACTGAGTAACCGCGCGCAGGCCCGGCCTGCGCGCTTACCCATCAGATAGGTGAGCCCGGTGGCAGGGGTTTAATCTCAAGCAGGTGGGGCCACTCACCGGTTTCCCAGTAGCGGGCCAGGCGCTGACGTATCAGTGCCGCTTCAGGCAGGTCGCTGTCTTTTTTCAGCCAGCGGTCAAATTTCAGCAGTGCCACTTCCATGCTGGTACGCACTTCTGGTGCCAGTTCCGGTGCCAGCAACGTGCGCATCAGGGCATTCAGGGCCACATGGCGCAAGCGGGCATTGAGGCCGTAGTCCGGGTCATTGTCCTGATTCCAGTGCCTGGTGAGAATACGGCTGACCAGTTGTTCCACCGACAGCATGCCGCGTTGCTGACTGTGTTGCCAGCTCACCCGGTGCAGACGTTCCGGATGCAGTAGCAGACTCAGCGTATAGTCGGCCGCAGACTCCGCGGCCGTCACCGGATCCAGCACCCGGCCCATACGGCCACTAAAATGCTCACGGGTAATATCATCACCAAATGCGGTGGGCGGGATCAGCGCAAGCAGGTTATCCGGCAACCGAAGAAACTCTGCTGATGTGGCTTCAATCAGCAGCGCCAGCGCTTTTTTCTGGATAGCCGGGGCCACCATTTGCTGCCCACGCGGCGTGTCGAACTCCCCTTTTACTTCATAGCTGTACGCGACGCCGCCAATTTGTTTAGCTACCACTGGCAACTGATAGCGATGCAGCAGGTACACCGGCACCAGCGCGTCTTCAAGGGAGGACAAACTGGCTCCGTCCGGCAGCGTGGCCAGGCCCATTTTTGCAAGCGCGTGCTCACGTACCGCTGTTATTTGCCGAAATGCCTCCAGCGGATCATTACCGTTATCCCACATGTGGCCACTCGCTGAACCATGCCGGGCTGCCCGGGTATCGGCGTCGGTTTTAAACAATAACCCGGCGTCACGGGCCTGTTGCAACTGGGCCGCGAGGCCCTGTGTTTCGGCCGTGTCGCTCGGGTAATCCTGATAGCCGTAAGCGACCGCATGCAGGTCCCACGCTCCCATACCGCTGGCATAGGCTTCATCCAGCGATATCTCACCCTGGTCCAGGGTGATCACCGGATGGGGATAATCCATCACCGACGCCCGTTCATTTTCGCTGGCCGCAAAATTGTGCGCGATGCCCAGTGTATGGCCCACCTCATGGGCTGACAGTTGCCGGATGCGGGCCAGGGCCATCTCCTGTTGCTTAGTGGTATCCGCATTCTCGCCGGTGAACGGGCTGGTGAGCCCCAGCGCAATCAGGTAGT
Organism: Alteromonas sp.; assembly: GCA_052032275.1. Lineage (GTDB taxonomy): Bacteria > Pseudomonadota > Gammaproteobacteria > Enterobacterales > Alteromonadaceae > Alteromonas. The sequence continues at coordinate 5,738 of JBPEWW010000352.1, forward strand.
CCTGACGTACCCGTAATGAGCCCAGGGTCACATGGCCTTTCAGCAACTCGCCGGTACGGGGGTCCACCACTGACGAGCCATAAGACCAGCCCCGTGTGGCGCGGTGCACCCACTGGATGACGTTGTAGCGCACGTCCATAGGATCTGCGCCCTCCGGCAACACCCTGACCTGAAATGCGTTTTCATAGCCGATGCTTTCAAAGGCCTGGTTCCACCAGCCAGCACCTTCTTTAAGCGCCCCCATCACAGGCTCAGGGATCCCCGGGTCCAGATAATAGACGATTGGCGCGACCGGCTCGCTCGTGGCCGCCTGGGGATCTTTTTTCTGTAAGCGATGGCGAATAATGTATTTTTGCTCCAGGGGCTCAGCAATGGCGCTGGCATAGTCGAAATAGCTGAATTTCCAGTAGCCCGAATACGGGTGAAATGCCCGGGGCTCATACCCTGGCTCGGGTAGCGCAATAAACGAATGATGTAAGTGCACTGACAAACTGTGAGGATCGGGGGTGACCGCAGACACGTACTGACCCGGCTTAGTCCCGGCAAACGTCACCATTGCCTCAAGCTCAGTATTATTGGGGAACGCTTTACTCTTTGCCAGGTAGACTCCGCTGCGGGCGCTGTCCGCCTGGTAGTTGCCCTGCTCGCGCTCGGCGAGTCGCGTGCTGATCCCATGAATATCCGACATCAGATAGCCGGTGTAGTCAATCAGCACTGTATTGCCTGAGCTGGCGGCCACGGTAAAGCCGGCAATCACCGAGTCGGCAAACGCTTCGCTGATACTTTGTTGCTCGGCCTGATTGTCACTCAACGCCCGGTAACGGGTATTCAGCTGCCGCAACATGACTTTGTTACCGAAACGTTCAAACTGCACCAGCCGGGTATCACCCAGCTGTCCGCGATCCAGCCCGATATCATTAGAACCGACACCATGCGGTAAACTGCTCTGAAACAACAGCGGTTGCTGCCAGCGGGATACCGCCAGGTAGACTTTGTCATTGTCACTGTCGTAGTAAAACGGAATAAAGCCCTCCCGTTTTTGCATATTTTCGGTAAACGTGTCGATCTCCGTGGCGGCCCAGACTGGTGCAGTTACCCATACCAGCAGGCACATGATTGTGCGGATCATAAGGTGTCCTTGTTGCCTGTTATTATCAGTTTGCGCACGACCTGCCCCGCTGCCAAAGACAGCGACAGGCCGCCGTATTACCCTAGCGTATTGACGACGCCAGCGCCATATCCGGTTATTCCGCAGGCGCAGTGTCCGCCACCCGGTCATGCAGTTTTGCCGCTAAATCCGAGTGCCGGTTATAGCGGCGGCCAATCACCTCATGCAGCACTGACGTGTCGGCCACCAGCAGGCAGCCCTGCTTAGCCCGGGTCAACCCGGTGTATAACAATGCCCGGTTATTCAGAGTCCGGGCGGCACTGCTTTGCGCGTCTGGCACCAGCATAACCACATGGGCAAACTCCGATCCCTGCGACTTGTGCACGGTCATAGCAAACACGGTTTCTGTGCGGGGTAATCGCGACAGACTCAGGCAGCGCAGCGGCGCTTCTTTATCGCCACTGTCAGCGGCAAACCAGGCTTTGAGCTGGCCATCTGTATCCGGCCACAGCACGCCCACATCGCCGTTAAACAGCTGCTGAGCATAACTGTTTTCTACCACCATAATGGGCCTGCCGGCATACCAGCCGCCGGGTGTCACCGGGTAGTGCCGGGCCAGCGCCTGCTCGACCAGCTGATTCAGGCCTTCCACCCCGTAGGGCCCACGCCGCACAGGCGTCAGCCAGCGGCACCTAAGCAACGCCGCCAGTGCCTGCGCCGGGCTCTGACTGTGCATCAACGCCTTAAAGCTGGTCAGTGCCAGTGCATCTAGCGCCTGCACCTTGTCTGGCAGCGCCGTCAGCGCGACACCCTCATGCCAGATCCCCGCGGTGGCATCGTCGTAGACCGTTACCTGCGCGGTAACCTGGGCCTGGTTGCCTTGCTGGATAGCCGCAGCTACATCAGCCAGCACGCCTTTAAAGCGCTGGCTGGCACGCAGGGTATGCACCCAGTGCTGATGCTCACTTACCGGGAGCGCCGGCAGATGCGGGCACACGCTTGCCAGGTGCGTATGCATCAGTTCACTCGCCGCCTGCTGTTTCTGGGTGTCGCCAATCATAGCTTCCAGTACGTTACCCGACTCCACGGCCGGTAACTGATCGCTGTCCCCGACCAGATACAGTCTGGCATGGGGCGGCAGTGCGCGGATAAGGCGCGTCATTAAGGCCAGGTCGACCATTGACGCTTCATCCACAATCAGCACATCGGCATTCAGCGGCTTGCTGGCGTCCCGGCGGGCACCGGTACCGAATCTGGCCAGCCCCAATAGCCGGTGTAAGGTGCTGGCCTGGGTGGGGATACTGGCAAGCAACTCAGTGGATAATGTGCCCGAGAGCGGCGCAAGGCTTTGCGAGATGGACTCCGTGAGACGCTGGGCGGCTTTACCGGTAGGGGCTGCCAGCTGAATAGTCAGGTTGCCCTCGTGGGCTGCCTGCAATGCGAGCAACAGCCGCGTCACTGTGTAGGTTTTGCCGGTACCCGGACCGCCATTGATCACGCTGAATCTCTGCACCAGTGAGCAGGCCACTGCAATTTGCTGCCAGTCCTGCTGGTCGGTGCGCGTGACCGCAAACAGGGCCGGCCAGATAGCCTGACACGCCCTTAGCTGCGGGTCAGTCAGCGGGGTTAGTGCGCATCGTTGTGTGATGGCCGTGGCCACCTCATTTTCAAACTCCCAGTAACGACGGGAAAACAGCTTTCCATTTGCCAGTACCAGCGGGACTGGTTCAGGCATACTGGCCAGGGCGGCCGTACACACCTGTTCCAGCCGGGTAAGAGACGGGAAACTCAGCCCCTCGTTCAGTTCGTCGGCGTCAAACTGCCGGCTATCTGCGATGGCACTGAGTGTCAGACAGGTGTGTCCCTGGCGCTGCATGTAAGACAGCGCCAGCAGCACATTAAACCAGCATTGCTGGCCCGGCGCATCCAGCTGGGCCTCATCACACAATTCGCGGGCCACGTAATAGTCGATGGCTTCCAGTCCCGCAGCGCTGTTCATCACCTCCTGAAAAGTCATCATGCCTCTGCCTCCCGGGTGTCTGTCAGCCCAAAGGCAGCATCCAGATCCTCCAGCAGCGCGGGTGACAGCGGTGTATAAAATACCCCTGCCCCGGGGTATTGCGCACTCATACCCCGCAGGTACAGGTAGTACACGCCTCCAAAATGCACGGCCGGCGTATAATCGGGTAACGCCAGCGCCAGGTAGCGATGCAGTGACAAGGCGTAAATCAGGTACTGTAAGTCATACAGGTGCTGCTGATTATTGCGGGTCATGGCCGCCATGCTGTAATCCTCAAAGGCCGCCCCGAGCCAGGTCGACTTGTAGTCGGCCACATAATAGCGCCCGTCGTGCTCAACAATTAAATCGATAAAGCCATGCATCATGCCTTCGAGATCGTACTGGTGCAGGGCGGGCACAGGTACCGGCGGCGCGATGCTGGCCAGTGACTCCCGGTGGCGGCGAAGAATGGCCGCCAGCTTCGACCATTTCAGGTTCGTCATGGGAAAATAGAACTCGGCTTCGCGCAATGTCTGATCTGTCGACTTATCAGCCAGCCGCCAGTCTGCGGGCGCCAGCGGTGCGTTTAGCGTATCCTCCAGCCACGCAGTCAGCAGCGTCTGCTGGTCCGCGGGCAGGCCGAATCGCTGGACCGGTTCACGGCTGCTGTCCTGCCAGTCCGGCGCGGTAAAGTCGGTGAGCTCCAATATATCGTGAAGCAGGTTGCCGGCATTGGCTCCTTTCTCAAAACCAAACCGAAACTGACTGTCGGCCTCCACCGGGGTGGGCAATGGTGAGGCCTGCTCATTAATCGCTTCCATTTCCCGATCCGACTGCCTGACCACCACCTGCTGACGGGCCAGGGCTGAAAACGAATACAGCCGCCACGCCTCTTCCACCGTACCGGTAAACTCCCGCACTGTGAGCTCGGCACGGGGAGCTGACTGCGCCGCATTGTGTTTCACTGGCGGCATAGGCTCAGTGACATCAATACACACACTGCTGACATCCGGCTCGGCGGCCAGCCCGGTTATGCGGGCCTGCCAGTCGTGCTCCGAGGCCACGTTAAGCGCCCGTGCCAGCGCACTATGCTGACTGTCTTTGAAGGGACCTACCCCCAGATAACAGCGGTGCGCCGCCCTTGTCACCGCAACATACAGCAGGCGCATTGCCTCTGCGTCGCCCTCCGCGCGCACCCGGCTGGCGGCGGTATGACTGTGCCCTAACTGCATAGCCAGCTGCTGCGTGGCGTCATCAAAGAACTGGTAAAAAGACGCCCATTGCTGCCCGGCTTTGGCGGGATCACGGTAGTCACTGGCAAAGGGCACAAACACAATGGGATATTCCAGCCCTTTGGAGCCATGCTGAGTGACAATCTGAATAAGCGTGGCATCGCTTTCCAGCCGCTGTACCTGTTCCATGCGGGCCTGCGGATCGGCTACCTGCCGGTGGAGCCAGAGCAGTAACTGATCGGGGCGGGCATGCGCTGCAGCCTCCCGCTCCAGCACTTCGGCCAGATGCAGGTAATTGGTCAGTTCACGCTCCGGATTGTCGGCGCTGCACTGATAGTAATGTTGCATCAGGTACAGCAGCACACTCATGCACCCCCGCTCAGTCCACATTTGTCTGAGCTGCTGTAAGCGGGATATCAGGGCTTCCCACAGGCTGTCTTCTTCGTGATGCAGGATATCAACCAGCTGCTGATGCGTGTAGCCGAATAACGGACTGGAAAGACTCGCCGAAAGCCGCGCATGGTTATCCCAGTGCCAGATCCCATCCAGTACCCGGTAAATGTCACTGGCCTGCGGCGAAGCGAACAGGTTGGTCTTGTCGCTTAAAAACACCGCGCTGAGCCCGGCCCGCGCAAAGCTTTGTTTAACCACCTGCGCCTCCGGCGTACTGCG
>JBPEWW010000353.1:0-1797 GCA_052032275.1 Alteromonas sp.
CGCCCAGGCGCGCCACCGTATCAGCTTCTGCGGCCAGATTACGCATGCGGTTAGCCACCACCTTTAACAGTTTATCGCCGTAATCGTGACCCAGTGAGTCGTTGATCCCCTTAAACCGGTCGAGATCCACAAACAGCACCGCCACCTTGGTGTCGTGCGCTTTCGCGTTTGCGACAGCATGCTCAAGGCGGTCGAGCAGCAAGCTGCGATTGACCAGACCGGTAAGGCTGTCATAGTTCGCAATCTTGATTAACTTACGTTCTGCCCGTTTCTGGTCGCTGATATCCGAAATAACTAACAGGTAGTGGTCGGTGCGTTCAGCGTTCCCTTCCTCTCTGACCGCAGTAATTTCAATCAGCACATCGTGGTTGCGGCCATCCGCCGCGTCAATGCTGTCTTCGTCTTTCCAGAACTGGCCTGGACTGAGATCCTTAAGGTGACCCAGTAATAGCCGCGAGAGTTTTGGATAGCGGCGGTACAACTGGTTCATCTCACGCTTCAGGTTGGCATATTCGGCAATACCAAAAGCCTGCGCGAATGCCGGATTGGCGGCCACCGGCGTTTTGTCTGCATCTAAAATGATAACCCAGTCCCGGGTTTGCCGGAACGCATCGCCGAACAGGCGCACCTGCTGTTGCGCCCGCGCCAGGCGGTTTACCTGTTGCTGGCGGGTAAATAAGAAAGCCAATAACAACCCCACCGCAATTAAGGCGTACGTGGCGTAGGCCAGTGGCGAGCGCAGCGGAGGATACGGCACCGCAATACTGATATCGGCAGGGATAAAGGTAGCATCAAAGCTGTTGCTGGTTGGCGCGACGGTCAGCGTGTAAAAGCCGGGTTCCAGAGAGGCAAAATTCAGCCGCGCATCACGGGTTGTTCCCTCACTGACAACCTGGTTATCCCGCAGTAATTTATAGGTATAGCGGGCATCTGATTTGTTCCCCATCACCATCGGCGAAAAATACACGGTAATGCCGTAATCATCATGGCGAAGGTCGAGTTTATCGCCGTTCAGGGCACGTAATGGCAACGACCAGTCTCTGGAATTCAGCCGGGCACCTGTGATCGTCATGCGACTGGTACTGCCCCCCGCTGCTGAGGCACTCAGCAAAGACGCCGGATGAAACATCACTACCCCGTTGGTAGAGCCGAATGCTAACCGGCCATCAGCGAGGGTGGTCACCGCGCCTTCATTAAACTCAGAAATAAACACCTGTCTGCCGTAGCGAAAATTTTTGAGCTTGCCAGTGGTCGGTGCATACCGGTGTAACCCGGAATGTGAACTAAACCACAGTCCGCCGCGGGCATCGCTCTCCAGGGAGTAAACAATGTCGGAAGGCAGTGTGTTATCGCTGTTAAGTGCGACTTTCTTTGCAAAGGTGGTGGCGTCCAGTCCCAACAAACCAAACCGGGGAAAGGCCAGCCACAGGGTATTTTCCCCATCGACAGCAAATGCACTCACCGAGACTTCATTAACCCGCTGTGTCTCGGGAAACGCATAGACCAGGGTGTGTTCCAGTGTCTGGGTATCGATGAGCCATACGCCGTCCAGCATGGCGACCATCATCTGGTTATCGAAATGCGGGCTGGTGCCCAGAAAACCGGAAAAGAAATCTACATCAAATACCGCCGGGTCTAGCGCCAGCTTTTCGACTTCCTGTGTCTGGGGCGAATAGCGGTAAAATGCATCGGCAATAAAATACACCCGGCCCTGGGGATCCGTATTGCTGCCGTAGTTCCAAGACTGAAACACACTCTGGTCGCCCCCGTCCGCTACCGGAGGCAACGACAGAGTGC
>JBPEWW010000354.1:0-17427 GCA_052032275.1 Alteromonas sp.
ACGCAGAATACGTGTTGTTGCTTAATTGCCGCCGTGAAGTAAGGTAGCTCTTCCACCGGCATATTTTGAAGCTCATCTTTGTAGGGGGTCACCCCGGGTGCCACCCATTCGTGCGTGTTACTCATTTTCTGTTTGTTGGCTGAAAACTGAAACAGATAACAGCGGTCAACCCCACTAAACTCGCCGAACGCCCCCAGACTGCGCTCAATCAGTGGATCCAGCTGACGGGTACTGACATTGATAAGCTGGGAAGAAATTGCCGACAATAAATGATTAAATGCCAGATGATTGGCCAGTGGCGAATGATCGGATGGCGGGGACGGCAGGTCGTTATCCTGCGCATTGATGACATGCAGCACCACCCACCTAGCGCCGCCGATTTCTGCACGGCGCCCTTCTACCAGACAATTGAGGTTGCGGTGCTGACTGTTAATGCGTAACCGAACACGGGCGGTATCGGTGGCTGAGCACTGCACGAAGGGATCGCGCTCTGCTATCGCCGGCTGCTGAGAAGCGCTGTCGTAAAACCTGAGTGACGCAACAAACTCATCATGTTGCAACTGTGCACCAAATAGCGTCAAACATGCGCTATTTGCAATGATACGATGGTTATCTTCCCGTCTGGCCAGAAACGCGGCGGGTAACTGGCTCAACCATTCACGACACTCGTTTTCGCTCAACTATTCTTCCTGCTCTGCATTGGTAGCATATAAGCTTATCACCACCGGCGCAAAAGCCAAGTCGCTAACTATTAACACTTTTAGCGTCTTTCAATGGCAGGAATAGCATAATACCGGTCTGGCTCCGACGCTTTCAGCGACGCTAAGCTGGCTTTACGCGACTTCCGCTCAGCCACGGTTTCGTTAAACACCTCATAATGAACGTGTTCGATAAGCTCACGGACTTCTGCCTGGGTCACTATACCCAATACCTGACCAGCATTCATAAACCCCTCCATTCGATGCCTGGCGGCGTCATCCGGGGTGCCTGCTTTAGTCGCCTTGTATACAGCCGTGATGCGCTTGTGGCATAGCGCCAGAAAATCAGTCTTGTCCATATCCCTGATGCTCCCTGTGCTGACAGTGATTGTATGGTTTTTGTCAACATTAACAAAAAGTAATCTCAATGCGAATTTTACCGGTATGTATTTTATCTTTCCGACAAAGCAGGATTACCCATGGCAAATGAAAGGATATCGTCCTTACTGGTAAAGTTGAAAGAAGACACCGACGGTGACAATGCGTCGGTGGGAGAAGTCGTTAAAGCATTTGAGCACCGGGGGTTTGGGCCGCTATTGTTGATCCCCGCCTTAATCGCGGTGCTGCCGACCGGGGCCATCCCGGGCGTCCCCTCAATCTGTGGTATTACCCTGTTTCTTATCTGTATTCAAATTGCATTTGGCAAGGATCATCCCTGGCTGCCTAACTCCCTGCGCAAGCGTTCTATTTCCCGGGACAAATTGACACAGGCGGTAGACAAGGCAAAACCCTATGTGGAAAAAGTGGAAACGTTTTTTACGCCCCGGCTTACGCCCATAGCGAAAGGCCTGGTGGTCCGCTTTATCGCTATTTATTGCGGCATTGTCGCGCTGACCATGATCCCGCTGGAGGCATTGCCTTTTGCTGTCATGCTCCCGGGCGTTGCCATTGTGATCACAGCCATTGGCCTTACTACGCGTGACGGCCTGATGGTGCTACTGGGGCTTTGCCTGCAGGCCTCCACCGCATTTCTGTTAATGAAAGTCATGCCTGGCGGCTAACGTGAAGCCGCCGCGTACAGGATATCCCACTCTGCCGGTGTCACCGGCATAACAGACAGGCGGTGGCCTTTTTTGACGACCCCTATTTCGTCGATATCAGGCATCGACTTGATTTCCTTAAGTAGCAGGGTCTTGGCAAACGCTTCTTTGAATGTGACATCCACACAAAACCAGCGCGGTGACTCCGGTGTGGACTTTGGATCATAATAAGGTGATTCTGGATTAAACTGGCTGGGATCCGGATAGGCCGCCCGGCTCACTTCTGCTACTCCCGCTATCCCCACCTGCTTGCAGCTTGAATGGTAAATAAAAACGTTGTCGCCCTCGGCCACGTCGTCTCTGAGAAAATTGCGCGCCTGATAGTTACGCACTCCATCCCAGGGTTCAGTTTGGCCGGGCCGCCCTTTTAAATCCTGAATGCCAAATGTGTCAGGCTCTGTTTTAAATAACCAGTACACTGCGTCTCCTCCCGGTCTGTTGTCAGGCTATTATTCTGCCCTTTGCCGGGAAGTGCAACGTCTGCTACTGAGTTCGTCACGCCATCGCCCAGGCCTTATTTGTGGGTGTCTTATTTTTTACTGGCAGTCAGTTTGAAACATGGGTGTCTTAATTTTGGTGTTGTATGTGGGTGTCTTGTTATTGGCTGACGCAAACGCCCAGGTCTTATTTGTGGGTGTCTTATTTTTTACTGGCAGTCAGCTTAAAACATGGGTGTCTTGATTTTGGTGTTGTTTATGGGTGTCTTGTTATTGGTTGCATTACATTTTCGGCGTGGGCTATCTGTCGGCACATGGACGGTGGTATACTCGCCGGCTACTATTTGTATCGTTATTGAGTGTTATGCAAGCCACCATCAAAGCTGACCGCGGTCTATTCTCTTATCCTAAATACTGGCCGCACTGTCTGGGTACGGCACCTTTTTTACCTATGTCGAAAGACGAGATGGATGCGCTTGGCTGGGACAGTTGTGACGTTATCCTGGTGACCGGCGATGCCTATGTTGACCACCCCAGCTTCGGTATGGCCGTGATCGGCCGGGTCCTGGAGGCACATGGTTTCCGGGTGGGAATTATCGCTCAGCCAGACTGGACCAGCAAAGAAGACTTCATGAAGCTGGGTAAGCCCAACCTGTACTTCGGGGTGACTGCCGGCAACATGGATTCTATGATCAACCGGTACACTGCAGATAAAAAACTGCGCCATGACGACGCCTATACGCCGAATAACGAAGGTGGCAAGCGACCTGACCGTGCCGTTACTGTGTATGCCCAGCGGTGCCGGGAGGCGTTTAAGGGCGTGCCGGTGATTGTCGGCGGCATCGAAGCCAGTCTGCGACGTATTGCCCACTACGACTACTGGAGTGAGAAGGTCCGCCGCTCAGTCCTCTTCGACTCGAAAGCCGACATGCTGTTTTTTGGCAATGCTGAACGGCCTTTGGTGGAAGTAACCCATCGCCTGGCGGCCGGTGACGATATCGCCGACATCCGCGATGTGCGGGGCACGGCAATTATCGTCAAAGAAGCCCTGCCAGAATGGCAGGGGGTGGACTCCACCTCACTGGACCGCCCCGGCAAAATCGATCCTATCAGTAGTCCTTACCAGATGGAGCCTGAGTGTGACAGCCAGACCAAAGGCAACCCACAGGCTACCGACACAGCCCCGGTGGTAGTACAGCCGGCCACGCGACGTAAGCCCTGGGAAAATGTTTACGTTAAGCTGCCGGCATTTGAAACCGTGAAAGACAACAAGGTCCTGTACGCTCACACTTCACGCATTCTGCACCAGGAAACCAACCCAGGCTGTGCGCGGGCACTGATGCAACGCCACGGTGATCGGCATATCTGGATCAATCCACCGGCGATGCCGCTGGAAACCGACGAGATGGACGCGGTGTTTGATTTGCCGTACCAGCGAGTGCCCCACCCTGTTTATGGTGATGCCAAAATTCCCGCGTACGACATGATCCGGTTCAGTGTAAACATTATGCGGGGCTGCTATGGCGGATGCACCTTCTGTTCAATTACTGAGCATGAAGGGCGCATTATTCAAAGCCGTTCGGAAGATTCCATTATCCGTGAAATTGAACAAATTCGTGATACCGTGCCGGGGTTCACCGGGGTGATTTCCGACTTAGGTGGCCCCACGGCCAACATGTACCGGCTGCGCTGCCAGAGCCCGAAAGCAGAAGCCACCTGTCGCCGGCCATCCTGTGTTTACCCGACTATTTGTGCCCATATGGACACCGATCACAAACCCACGATAGACCTGTACCGGCGGGCGCGGAACCTGCCAGGCATCAAAAAAATCCTGATCGCCTCCGGGGTGCGTTATGATCTGGCCGTAGAAGATCCCGAGTACGTGAAGGAGCTGGCGCTGCACCATGTCGGTGGCTATTTGAAGATTGCCCCGGAACACACGGAAGACGGCCCGCTGTCAAAAATGCTGAAGCCGGGCATGGGCAGTTATTATCAGTTTAAACAGTTATTCGATAAGTACTCAGAAGAGGCCGGCAAGAAACAATACCTGATACCGTATTTTATTGCCTCGCACCCGGGCACCACTGACGAAGACATGCTTAATCTGGCAATTTGGCTTAAGGAAAATAAATTCCGTCTGGATCAGGTTCAGAATTTTTATCCTTCTCCGATGGCCACGGCCACCACCATGTACCATACGGAAGTGAACAGCACGCGCAAAGTCACCAAAGACAGCGAGCACGTGCCCTCGGCAAAAGGCGAGATCCACCGCCGCTTACACAAAGCCATGCTGCGCTATCACGACCCCAAGAATTTTGCGCAAATTCGTGCCGCGCTGGTGAAAATGGGCCGTGAAGATCTGATAGGACGCGGTCCCCAGCACCTGGTGCCACCCGAAACCGCAGATGAGAAGCGACAGCAAATGCGCAAGGCCCGGCGGGGTGAAAAAGCCCTGACCAAACACACCGGTCTGCCGCCACAGTTTCAGCGCAACAGCAAAGGCGCCGGCGCCAGCAAAAGGCAGCGCCCGGCAGCGCGCAAGAAGACCACCGCCAAACGCTAAGCGTTAGCCGAGTTTGCCGATACCGACACAGGCACCGCCTGTGTCTCTCGGCGGCGCACGCGCCAGGCTTTGTGTAAGCTCCATACCACATAGAGCAGCATGGGTACGTTCAGTTGCAAGGCGGCAATGCTCAGGCTGTCGCTGCCATGCACGCCCGTATACACCAGCAGCAGTGCAGCTACGCTTATCCCGGATACTGCAATCCAGCAGGCGCGCGTGAACCGAGGGGTGGCCACGGCGAGGACGGTATTGATGGCCATCAGACCCCAGAAGACTGCGATCAACGACACCGACAGCAGCAGTGAAATCAGGGCCGTCAGCGCCAGTGCACTGATGCTGCCCCACACCACCCCGTTCCATAGCCGGGTCAGCGTTGGGGGCTGGGCTTTTTTGGCCAGCCACATTTCTACACCGGTCACACAGAGCACCGTAAGCATCACGCCTAACACGAAATACAACAGTTTACTGGCTAACCCGGCAAAGTCACCAAAATGCAGGCGGTATATCGAGTACACCAGTTGCTTACCCCAATGCCCGTCTTCATAGCCGGCCGTTCCTAAAAAATTGCCCTGGCTATCAAAACGGTAGTTCTCTGAGTAAATCATTTTATTTGGCGGTTTGGCGTAGATTTCAATGAATTGATCCGGTGAGCCCACTTCATGCACGGTGAGAAAGATCAGTTTATGCGCTGGCGCCAGGCTGTCCATTCGGGCAATGGCGTTACTCAGTTGTGGCCGCGTAACCGGTTGTTCAAGCACCGGATCTGGCGTGAACACTTTTGCCACCACGGCATCACGATCGCCGTCATAATAAAGTTGCGCCAGTAATACTATCAACACGCTCACCAGTCCAAAATAGGAACCGGTCACGCCGATGATTAAATGAAAAGGCGCTGCCCATAAACCGAAGCGGTTATGTAAATCAGTTTTATACTGCTGGCGGTTCCCTCCCCGCCGCAGTTTAAACGCGTCCCGCGAAAGGCGCTTATGGGCAACAATCCCGGTCACCACCAGGGTGCAGATAACGGCGCCCATGGCGCTTACCAGAATCATGCCCCAGGCGTGCGGCAAATTCAGGTACAGGTGCAGGTCCACCAGCATCTTGGTAAATGGCGAATGCTCCTGCGCCAACAAATTGCCTTCACGGTCTGCAAAATAGGCAATGTCGTCGTTTTCCACTACCAGCCGGGGGATTGCGGAACTGGGAAACACCACAAACTGGTGCGCCGTCGGTTCCGGATGGCGTGTCAAAAAGGCCGCCATGGCCCGGTCTATCGCGGCAGGTGAGACCGAGTCCATTTCAGGTACCCCAGGCTGCTCCCAGCGCTCAAATTCATGATGAAACACCGCAATGGTGCCCGACAAACACACCAAAAATAGCAGTAGGCTCAAAAACACGCCCACCCAGCTATGGGCGTTGAGTGCAGATTGTTTCGTGGCTTTGTCCATAGCTTACTGTAACCCCGGTAGATAGATGAGCATGGCGAGACTGACAGCAGCCATGGCCAGATAAATCAGTGATGCCCGTCCTTTATGACGCGTCGCAAGATAATGGTAACCTGCCAGTCCCCATACCAGCGGAATGATTACAATGGCAACAGCCAGCTGACCCGTTTCTTCGGTTGGCAGGCGGAAACTTAACGCCAGACCAACCAGCACACTCACCAGCATCAGCACCACTAACACCATGAGTCCATGACCAAAGTTTGCGGCTACCTGGGAAACTGAAATGGATACTGGTCGCGGTGCAGGTTGATTTCTGGGCGCGGCCAGCCAAACCTGGTTGCGGGCGATAAATAGCCAAACCAGCAGCGCCGGCATACACAGCGCGTAAACCAGGCCGAACTCCCAGCCCTGACTGAACGACCATGCTACACACGAAGAGACAAACAACGCTATCCCACCATACAAAAAGGCTGCTGCGCGAACGCACCAGCTCCTGTAAATAGCGGCGATAGCAGCCAGCGACAACACGCCGGCTGAAATCAGCGATACCATACGTAGTCCTTGTCAGAAGGTATAAGTCAGACTTGCATTCACCGTTCTGCGCACGCCTGGGAAGCAATCACCACGAGCCAGGCATGCTGTGAGATACTCTTTATCGGTGATATTTCGCACATTTAGCTGCAAATCCAGTGCGTCGGTGGCCTGGTACGCCAGCATCAGATCGCCCAGCGTATAACTTTCCGTTTCATACCGGACTGCGGCCGTTTCTGACACGCTTTCGCCGACGTAGCGCACCCCAGCCCCCATACGAAAACCACGTAGCTGCTCGGGTTGCCAGTGCACCCAGAGTGAGGCATTGCTGTCCGGTTGCGCAGCAAGTTCGAAACCATTGGGATCCTCGGCATCCATCACCGCGGCGGCGAATTGTGCCTCAAACTCGCCAAACGTAAGCTGGCCTTCCAGCTCAACCCCGTCAATGGACGTCTTGCCCTGTTGTTGCGCAGCCTCTACAGGCAGACTGTTAGGATTAGGTAAATTTGAGATCTCAATATCGTAGTATGCCAGCGTGACATAGCCCGGTAGTGCGCCGAACTCATATTTGATCCCCGCCTCATACTGCCGGCCTTCTTCCGGCTTCAGTTGCTCGCCGGTACGCGTTAAACCCACCACGGTTTCAAACGATTCCGCATAACTAATGTAGGGCGATAACCCATTGTCAAAGCGATATAATACCCCCGCCGAGTAAGACGTTTGACTGTCGTCCTGCGTGGTTGTCCCGGTATCATTATCTACCTTGTCATGACGTAGTCCCACTGTCATGCGCCAGTTTCCATAGCGTATGTGATCAGATAAATACAATCCCAGGTCCTTCACTTCCTGTTCGGGCGCATCTACATACATACTGTCAAATACGGCCTGCTCCGGGGCGCCGGTATACACAGGGTTCGCCAGGTCGAGAATAAACCGAAAATCTCCCTGAAAAGCCCCACCGCCAGCGAAATAGGCGAAGTTATTCTCAGTATTTACATGCTGGTATTGCGCCCCGGCCAACACTTCATGCTGCAGCGCACCGGTGTCGAATAGCTTGGTTACCCTGACATCTAAGGCGTGCTGATCGAAGGTGTTGTCAGCCTGGTAAAACGTGCGCGCCACATACGTATCGGTAGGCGCTACCGGTTGACCAACAAACGCGTTGAGGTAGCGCGAGCCGCCTGTAAAGGTTGGCCATGCCTGATGGTAATCCGCTTCCCCGTCGCGCCACAGTGCGGTAAAAGACAGCGAGGTGGTGTCGTCGAAAATGTGCTCACCCAGCATAGTGACCTGGCTTGACCTGGTATCAAACCGGTTAAATTCAGGTTCGCCGGCATACACGTCCTGATCCGGCAGAAAGCTTCCGTCAGGCAGCGGAGTTAAAGTCCCCTCCACCGGAATGAACTGAGCTGCGGTATCACTTTCTGTGTCCTGAAACAGGCCAATCAGGGTGAGTGTGGTGTAATCCGACGGCATAAAGGACACCGACGGCATCAGCACCGTGGTGTCATCGTTCACATGGTCTACCTGGGAACCGGAGTCCCGGTAAAGGCCCACGAAGCGACCAAGCACACTGCTGTCTTCTGTCAGGGCGCCATTGATGTCAACATTGGCCTGCTTTCTGTCAAACGTACCATACTGCAACACCACTTCACTGGCTTTATCCAGCGACGGCGTTTTCGACACATAGTTCATTATCCCGCCTGGCGAGCCCTGACCGTATAGCACGGATGCCGGACCTTTCAGCAATTCCACCTGTTCCATTGTATAAATTTCTGCGCGGGTAGAATTATAGTTGCCAAACAATTCCTGAATAGAATCACGGTAGCGCGGAATAGCAAGTCCACGGGATGATACCGAGTCAACCCGCGTAGCAAAACCATAGGTTTCGCCGGTTACCCCGGCCATATAAGTAGCTGACTGCGCCAGATTCAGCGCCCCTTTTTGCTTGAGATCGGTCACGGTTTCAATGGAAATAGTCCGGGCCAGCTCCACAATGGGCGTATTCGTCTTGGTGGCGCCAAAGGGACTGCGCTTGCCCACAATTTCGACTTTTTCGACCTGTTGTTCTTGATCGGCGCGAACGCCTTGTTCTTGTTGGGGAGTCTGAGCAGCAAGATGACCGGGCAATGCCAGCATTACAGCAACGGATAGCAGTGTTTTTCTCATGGTGTCCTTCGAATTGAGAGTGTTGAAGTCAGTGCGGCTAATTTACCAGAGATAAACGCTATTGCAAATGATAATGGTTACTATTTACAAGACAGGGCAAAAAAAAGCCGGCATTAGCGCCGGCCTTCAGACTGGATACAGGCTGCTTAGGCGGCCTGCGTTTCTTTTTCTTCCTCAGACTCAAGCACCTCGTGGCTCAACAGGTATTCAAAGGCCGCCAGCGACGCTTTCGCCCCCTCACCCATTGAAATAACTATTTGCTTGTACGGCACGGTAGTCACGTCGCCGGCCGCAAATATGCCTGCTTCAGACGTGTGGCACTTATCATCAATCACCACTTCGCCATACTGCGAAAGCTCCACCACATCTTTTAAGAACTGGCTATTTGGCACTAAGCCAATCTGCACGAATATCCCAGCCAGCGATTGTGTGTGCACCTCATTGGTGGCGCGATCCTGATATTCGATGGCGGTTACCTTGCCATTATCCGCCAGGATCTGACGCGTTGCCGCGTTTTTCACAATGGTAATATTGTCACGCTTCAGCGCCTGATCAATCAGTACCTGATCAGCCTTCAGCTCGGGCATAAATTCATACACCGTGACTGACTTTACCAGGCCAGCCAAATCCAGTGCCGCCTCGATGCCGGAGTTGCCGCCACCAATTACTGCGACGTCCTTGCCCTTGAAAAACGGCCCGTCACAGTGTGGACAATACGCCACGCCGTTGCCCACATTTTCACGTTCGCCAGGCACGCCTAACTCTCTCCAGCGGGCCCCCGTCGCCACAATAATGGAACGGGTACGGATTTCTTCGCCGGACGACAACTTGATGGTTTTTACATTGCCCTGCTCGACAGACTCCACCCTGACATGCTCTTTGAGCGTAATATCGTAGTCGTTAACGTGTTCCATCAGGTTACCCACCAGCTCAGGGCCAGTGGTTTTAGAGACCGAAATCAGGTTTTCAATGCCCATGGTATCCTTTACCTGGCCTCCAAACCGGTCAGCCACCACTGACACCTTCAGGCCCTTACGGGCACTGTAAATTGCCGATGCCACGCCAGCCGGACCACCGCCGATCACGGTCACGTCCTGTAACGGCAGCGTCTGCCCTTTGTTCGCCTCTTTCAGAGACGGATCACGTTCCAGCAATTTGTCTATCAACACCGAGGCATCCACTTTACCATTGGCAAACAGTTCGCCATTCAGGTACACACTGGGAACGCCTTGGATATCGCGGTCTTCTATCAAATTCGGATACAAGCCCCCGTCAATCATCTCCGCTTCAATGTGTGGATTTAACAATGCAAACTGATTCACAGCCTGCACCACATCCGGACAATTGTGGCAGCTTAAACTGATAAAGACTTCAAACTTCAGCGGCTCTTCCACCGCTTTGACGATGCTCTGCAGGCTATCGTCTACTTTTAGCTCGGTACCGGACGCATGCAATATGGCCAGTACCAATGAATTAAATTCGTGACCACCCGGGATCCCGGAAAACCGGATACCGGTATCTTCACCGTCTGCTTCAAGCAGGAAACTGACTGCGCTGCGCAGCGTGCCCTGGGTGTCGCGCTCGTCTACATTTAGGTGTTCGCTTACCTCAGCAATGTCAGAAAGAAACTTCACCAGTTCCTCACGTTTGCTGTGTTCACCGGTTTGCACGACGAACGTTACGGTCTTCTGCATGGAGGCAAAATAGCCTTCCAATGCTTTCATAATTTCTTTAGTTAACATGGTTACTTTGCCCTTTCATTGTTTGATGAGGTAGGGAGTGGTCGCCCACTCCCTCGCGAATACGGGTGGCAGGTTAAATTTTGCCTACCAGGTCAAGTGATGGTGCCAGGGTTTCTTCACCTTCTTTCCACTTGGCAGGACATACTTCACCAGGATGCGATGCCACATACTGTGCTGCTTTCACTTTGCGCACCAGATCGTCTGCATCACGACCAATTCCTTCTGCAGTGATTTCCATCGCCTGCACAATACCGTCCGGGTCGACCACAAACGTGGCACGGTCCGCCAGACCCATGTTTTCACGCATACAATCGAAGTTGCGGGTAATTTCGCCGGTAGGGTCGCCAATCATCGCAAACTTGATCTTGTTGATGGTTTCAGACGCCTCGTGCCATGCCGCATGCGTAAAGTGCGTATCAGTAGATACTGAGAAAACTTCTACGCCGCGAGACTGCAGCTCTTCATATTTATCAGCCACATCGCCCAGCTCAGTGGGACACACGAAGGTGAAGTCAGCCGGGTAGAATACAAACACTGCCCATTTGCCTTTAATGTCTTCGCTGCTTACTTCGACGAATTCGCCGTCTTTAAATGCATTCGCTTTAAAGGGTTTAATCGCTGTATTAATTAATGCCATGCTTATAATCTCCGTTGGTTGAGTTATCAGGACTCTTCACTTAATTGAAAAAGCCACTAACAGTACGAAACATTTTCCTGCACGGTTTTGATATTAAAAAACTGCCCGTGCTGGAATGATGAGTAGGATAGCGAGGGTGCAGAGAAATAGATAATTGGTAAAGTTGAAAGAGGCAATCAACTTTTCCAATCAAACCAGAGAGATGACAAAGTAAAAGTTAATTAAACATGGTCGCAGGTTTCCTGCTACTGTGCAAATCAGCGCCGCCAAAGCACGCCGGCGCGGGGAAGTGATGTAAACAAGGCAGCACACAATGATGAAGCGAAAAGAGTTCGTCCATAAGCAAATCGAAGCGGTTGATGGCCCGGTGAGCCACCGCCCCGACAGTAAGCATGCCAAAATGCGGCAAAGCCCCTTTGTCTTTTTTCGGGGCACCGCTGCGCTGTTCTACGCCGACCTTGCCAGTGGCCTGATTGCCTTACCCGAGCCCATAACCCAGCTTCCCCGGGTGTGTGTCATGGGCGACTGCCATGTGTCCAACTTTGGCTTTCTTACCGAAGAGGGCTCCCACGGTGACACGGTTATTTTTGCCCCCAACGATTTTGATGACGCCTGCGTAGGCTATGCGGGCTGGGATATTTTTCGGTTAATGGTCTCTATGCTGTTAACCGCACAGCACTGCCAGGGCGTGGTGTCAGGAACCTACACCGATGCTGATATTAATCCGGCCAAGCCGGCCATTACGCTGGACGACGCCAAAAGCGCTTTGCAGGCCTGTCTGACAGCTTACACGGCCACCTGCGATCGGGTGGTTCACCGCCCTGGTGAGATTTACCAGGCCATTGATTACCCACCGCCGGGCAAACTCACCAAACTGTTCGAGAAAGCCCGTCAGCGGGCTGCGCTGGGCGAGGCGTTTACGTCCAAAAGTGCGCTGGCAAAGGCCGTCCACTTTGTGAATGACAAACTGCAATTCAAAGCCTTGCCTAACAAATTCACCCGCTTAACGTCCCAGCAGTACACGGCACTGGAAGCCGGTTTCGCGCCCTATATGGACGACACGGTCATTGACATAGTCGCCCGCAAAAATGCCGGCACCGGCTCACTGAACATGGCCCGCTATTATTTTCTCATCGGCCCACCCCACCCCCATGACGCGCAGGCGTTTGCCCGTTGCCATGTGGTGGAAGTCAAGCAACAACGCCAGGCTGCGCCGCTGGCATTTTTCCCTGATATCAGTCCGGTCAATACGCTTAACCCTGCTCATCTGACCGCCCGCTGTCAGCGCAAGATGCAGCGCCGCCCGGACTTATTGCTGGATGAAGTGGTCTGGCAGGATGCCCACTGGCTTATCCGCTCCCGGCATCATGCAAAAGTGGGCCTGGACCCAAAAGATCTTGGCAGTGGTAAAAAAGCCGTGGCTGGCGGGTTTGTGGCGTTCGCCCGCTATTGTGGCAATGCCCTGGCGCTGGCACATTGTCGCGCTGACAGGCGCTCGGTGCAGTTTGCAAAAAGCGCCAGTCATACGCTGCGCGCCCAGCGTAATGCCCTGTGTGGAGAGGCCGAACGCTATTTCCGGCAAGTGCTGGAGGATTATCAGGGGTTTCGCGATTCAGCAACAGACTCTTCTGAACCCGTCTGATAACACACAGGCCGCGAACCACCCGGTTATTCGGCAGACGATAACAACCCTTCGCCAGCCTGGCTATCATTGTCGGCATCCAGACTCAGGCCCAGCGCTTTAATATACTGATCGCGCTTTTGCTGATGCGTGGGGGCAATGGACGCCGCCGAGAGCTGCGCCGCAGTTTGCCTTGCCGTGGTCAGTTGCTCGCCGGTGAGGGTATTGGCTTTATTGATTTGCACCAATACTTTTAACAGGCTCAGCGCCAGTTGCGTATCCTGCGGGGACAGGGTCAGTGCCTGCCTAAGATTATTGTATGCCGGCGCCAGGCGATTTTCCTTGTAGTTCACTGCCGCCATCTGCTTAAGCTCTTTGGTGGTGAAGTGAATTTCTTTGCGCTCTATGGACTCTTGTTTCAGGTATTCATCCACTACCTGGCTGGAGAAGGTATCCCCTTCAATTTGCTGACGCAATTTGTCCAGAATGTTCAGACACTGTTCCCGCATCCCCAATTCATGAAACGCTTTCATTTTATCCAGGTTATCTTCCATGGAATGACCGTCTACCACCCTGGCTTTTTGTCGCATCAGGTTCTCAGCGGCTTTTTTCTCATTCTGTAAACACAGCAGCCGGGCCTCAATGACCTTGAACTGATCTCCCAGCTGTTTTTCCATCCCTTTGCGTTGTTTTAGCTCATCCAATTCCACATGCGCCCGGCGTAACAGGATCTCCGCGGCGGTATCACTCTTACTGGTGGCTAAATCAATGGTAGAGCGTATGACGTTGAGCTGCAGCTCGGGGGAGTCATGAATTGAGTTTTTAGCAAATTTAGCCATGTTCTGCACCGCATCAAGCTGACCATGCTTGTCATGGTTTAAGCGGGCCAGATCCCACAGTTTTTTGTTACGCTCAATATTGCGTGGGGCCAGTTTACTGGCTTGTTTCACCTGCTCATAGGCCTGGGTAAACTGTTCTTTTTCAATAAAATACTGCGCCAGCAAATCGTAGGTTAAAAACTTGGTGTCAGGCCGCACCAGCATATCCTCTACCAGCGTTTGCGCCTCTTCCAGCTTGTCCTGACGTAACAGTGCACGGGCTAAACCAATGTGGCACCAGGCGTAGTCCACCTCATCCAGCAGCGCCCGATAATAGGTTTCCGCCGAAGGATAATCCCGCAGTTGCAGCAAACACTCACCAATCAACCGTTTCATACGCGGGTGATAGTCGCTGACTGCAGGATCTTTAAGTTGCCGCTCGGCATGATAGATGGCCGCTGAAAAGTCGCGCTCAGCCATACAGTGCAGTACCTTGTTCAGCTTGCTGCGCACGCTGATCAGGTAGGTCAGGCGTTGCTGTATACGCTTTTTATCCAGTGGTTTTACCCAAAAATCATCGGGCTGAAGCTCGACAATACAGTTAACCAGGGCACTGCTGGTTTCGGCACTAAGAAATACCACCGTGGTTCTGTCGTCAATATGATTGAGGTGTTTGAGCTCTTCGAACAGATGAAAACCGTCTTTATCGTTACTGACATTAAACGCGATAAGCACAAAGTCGAAACGGGTTTGCTCACACAGTCTAAGCGCGTGAAAGGCGTTCAGTGCGCTGCTCACCTTTGCAATGCCCATTGCCTTAAGCGTGGCGGTCACCACGTCGTGTACCAGGCCCTGATTATCGATTATCAGAAACGTCAGTTCTTCTCTCGGCGTCGGCGCCGGGATTTTTTCCATCATGTTTAACCACTTAACAAACAATAATTTCCGTTTATCCGGCGTTTGACTTCCTTATTGCCGGGTTGGATGCTGGCGGGTCAGACCGACAGGCGGGGTTGAGGTGCCTGTGCTCACGCCGTTGTACGATAGTACCACTGCAGGCAACTGGAATACCAGTTACCCGCCGCGCTGAGTGTGAAAATTTAATCCCGCCGTGGCCGGGTTGCTAGCGAGGCGGGTCAACCATCTCCGCAGACGAGGTATTCATGCGAAACCAGCCCGCCACGGAGTAACGGTCCTGGCGGGCTGGCAGCACCTCGTGAGGGAATTCCTCGCTTAGAAAGGCCACCAGCGTGCCAGGCCGGGGCAGCACCGCAATGCCTGCACTGTCACTGTCATCGCGATACAGCATCAGTTCACCGCCGTCACCCGCATCCCAGTTTTCGTTCAGGTAGGTGACCAGACTGACCACCCGGTTCCCCTGCCCCCGAAACGCATCGTAATGGGTTTTGTAAAAGTGGCCAGGAGGATAGTGAGCAAAGTGACTTTCAAATGAAAACAACCCCATAAACAATTGGCTGTTAAGGTGTTGTCGCAGCGACTCTGTCCAGTTCAGCCAGGCTTTTCCGCCTCCCGTGGCCCCATCTATCCAGCACACCCCGTCATTACGCACGTTTTCGATGTGCTGAAAACCCGCTTGCCGGCCCACGCCGCCCATATGGTAATCGGCCTGTGACAACTGTGCCTGACTCAGACGCAATAAGGTTTGCAGCGATTCAGGCAACGCATTTTCGATAATCGCATAGCCGCTTTCGCGCAGGCCACTGGCAATGCGGGTAAACACAGCGGTGTCAGCAGGACACGTAACCGCAGGTTGGGATGAAATGGCAATGGCGCTCATAGCGCAACTTACTCCTCAATTTTTAAGCAGGCGCGTTATATGCTGAAAGGCAGAATTTAGCAAGCGACAATGACAAAAAAACGTGGATGCTGCCGGGATTTACGTCATAATCGTGGTAATCATATTGCGTGGCGGCTGACGCTGAACCTATCTACGCTGCGCACTGTAGCTATTAGCAGTGAGAATATCGGCAGGCCATCTGGCGTAGTGAAAGTACTGGCTGCCAGCCACCCTCTGTAAAAGGTAGAAGTTAATGAGCCAAGACCAAACCATGGTAGAAGATACCGAGCATCATCTGGAATTGCGAAACCTGCGCCTTGATGATTATGACGAAGTAAAAGAATTGATGGACACCGTGTACGCCAACGTCGGCGGCGCGTGGCCGTATAAGAATTTTAAAGCGCAGGTGAATACCTTCTCTGACGGCCAGATTTGTATAGAAGACAAAGGCAAGGTGGTGGCGTTTGCTATCTCGGTGATTGTGGATTATGACCAGTTTGGCGATAAGCACAGTTATGACGAAATCACCGGCGATGCGTACCTGACCACACACGATCCGAACGGCGACGTGCTGTACGGCGTGGAGGTCATTGTCAGCCCCGAATACCGGGGCCTGCGGCTGGGCCGGCGGCTGTATGAAGCCCGCAAGGAACTGTGTCGCAATCTGAATCTGAAATCGATCATGGCCGGCGGTCGGATCCCCAATTACCGCAACTATGCCAGCGAGCTCAGCCCGTATGAGTATATCGAACAGGTCAAATCTAAAGACATTTACGATCCCATCCTTACCTTTCAGCTTTCCAATGGCTTTGAAGTCAAGCAGGTGATGCAGGCCTACCTGCCGGAGGATGAAGCGTCTAAGGGGTATGCGACCCTGCTGCAGTGGCACAATATTTACTATGAGCCCGGTAACCGCAAGCTGATTGGCGGCGTAAAATCAAGCGCCCGGATTGGCTGTGTACAATGGCAAATGCGTTACTTTAATAATGTGGAAGAACTGCTGCAACAGGTGGAGTATTTCGTCGATGCGTTGTCAGATTACAACTGTGACGTGGCCCTGTTTCCGGAGTTTTTTAATGCCCCGCTGATGGGGCTGTCGCCCTCTGACTCGTCCATTGACGCTATCTGGCACTTAGCCACCTATACCGACGAAATCCTGGCCGCTATGTCGCACCTGGCGGTATCTTACAATATCAATATTATTGCGGGCTCCATGCCGGTGGTGGAAGACGACGAGTTGTACAACGTCAGCTATGTGTGTAAACGGGACGGCACCATCGAGAGTCAGTACAAGCTGCACCCGACGCCGCACGAAAAGAAAGACTGGATCATGAAAGGCGGCAACAGCCTGAAAGTGTTCGACACGGACTTTGGCAAAATTGGCGTCCTGATTTGTTACGATGTGGAATTCCCTGAGTTAGGGCGCATTCTTAGCGATCAGGAAATGCAGATCCTCATGGTTCCCTTCTGGACAGACACCAAAAACGGTTACCTCAGGGTACAGCGCTGTGCTCAGGCCAGAGCTATTGAGAATGAGTGCTATGTGGTCATTGCAGGCAGTGTTGGCAATTTACCCAAGGTCGATAACGTGGATATTCAGTACGGTCAGACGGCCGTGTATTCGCCTTCAGACTTTGCCTTTCCACACGATGCTATTGTGTCGGAAACCACCCCAAACACCGAAATGACGCTGATTGTCGATCTGGACCTGGATAAACTGACCAAGCTGCAGAATGAAGGGTCGGTACGTAATTACCTGGACCGGCGACGGGATCTGTATCGCGTCGAATGGATAGGTGGTGACTGAGCGATGCCGTCTATTAAACTACTGATGGCAGCCGTGTGCTGCCTGCTTGGTACCCTGGTAA